>CAJXXJ010000638.1 GCA_913062745.1 uncultured Phaeodactylibacter sp. | reverse complement strand
GGTTGATTTCCACTTCGATGCGGTCGTCCACCATCGGGTGTACAAATACGGAGGAAAAAGAAGTCATGCGTTTGCCCTGAGCGTTGAAGGGGCTGATGCGTACGAGGCGGTGCACGCCGTTTTCGCCCTTGAGCAAGCCGTAGGCGAAGTCGCCCTGAATTTCCAGGGAGACGGACTTTACCCCGGCCACATCCCCGTCGGAGCGGTTGAGCTCAGAAATTTTGAAGCCTTTACGCTCGGCCCACATGACGTACATGCGCATGAGCATTTCGCTCCAGTCGTTGGCTTCCGTGCCGCCTGCGCCGGAGTTGATCTCCAGGATAGCGCCCAGTTCATCTTCCGGTTTGTTGAGCGTAGATTTGAACTCCAGCTCATCCAGGGCTTTTTCCGCTTCCGCAAACCGGCTGTCCACCTCTTCCTCTGTGCCTTCGCCTTCTTTATAAAATTCGTACAGTACTTCCAGGTCTTCCACCTTCTGCTCTACTTCTTCGTACTGCTGTACCCAGCCTTTATGGCTTTTGATCTCCTTGAGGATCACTTCCGCCCGCTTGGGGTCATCCCAGAAGTTGGGGTCCATGGATTGCTGTTGCTTGTCTTCTATCTGAAATTTCCGTTCATCGACGTCAAAGATACCTCCTTAACGCAGCCAGACGGTCTTTCAGCTCATTGAGTTGATCTGAAGTCATAATATCGTCTTCTACCTTGGTTTATCCCTTTGCGGGAAAAATTATAAAATAGGTGCCCCGAGTCGAGCGCACAGGTACGGCCGATTCGGGGCTACTAAGAACACTTTGAACGCTATGGAGTTCGATTAAGCTTCGTTCGCTTACTGTACTTCCACCAGCTCTACGTAGAATGCCAGTTCGGCACCGCCCGGGATACGCGGGGGAGCGCCCTGTGCGCCATAGCCCAGATCAGAAGGGATCAGCAGGGTTGCTTTTGCGCCTTCCTTCAGCAGGGCAATGCCTTCGTCCCAGCCCGGGATAACCTGGCCTTGCCCCAGCGGGAAGGTAATCGGCTGCCCGCGCTCATAAGAGGTATCGAATTTGCTGCCGTCCTCTGCGAGTGCACCATAATAGTGTACACTGACATTTTTGCCGGCCGCCGCCTGCTCACCGGTGCCTTCTTCGTGAATTACGTATTTCAGCCCGGAAGCAGTTTCCTGCAGCTGGTCGCCCAGCTCACCGTTACGGTACTGCTCCAGTGTGGTGTTAAGCGTCTGCTCTACCTGCGGCAGCATGGCCTTGGTTTCATCCGCTTTAGCCTGCTGCTTTGCCTGCAGGGCCGCCATGCGTTCCTGATGCGCAGCTGCATCAAGTACTTCTACCAGGACGACATCGTACAGGATTTCGCTGGTATTCTCGAAGCCACGGGGCTTACGCGGCAGGGTATCAATGTTGATAGCAACCGTAGCGCTGTCGCCGATGGCCAGCTCAGCCACCACATCCTCTACCGGAGAGGGCTTGCCCATGCGGGGCGCGCCTTCCGCCGGAATTTGCACAAAAGGAGTTTGTTCCTGCGTGCGCGTTGAGTATACCACGCTGTCCCCGTTGCGCATATACGCCTGGAAATAGGCGAATGAGCCGGGCTCGGGAGTTTCTCCCTCCAGGTTGGTATGGTTGACATACTCGTACCCGTTGGCTGAAGTAAGCGTTGCCGGTTTGGAATCCTGTTGGCAGGCAGACAGCGACAACCCTACGAGCAGGGCGAAAGCAATGTAAATTCGCATAGTTAATTGAATTGTAAATTTGGTTATCAATAGTTCCTTATCCTGGACGATGTGCCGGGCTGCTCCGAAAGTTGCCGGGGAGCCCGCGGTTACGATGCCAGTAATTTTTCTTTGTACTCCGGCAGTATCTTTTTAAAACGCCCTACGGTAGCTTCCAGCGACTGGAAGGAAAAACCGCCGGATGCGTTTTGGTGCCCCCCTCCTTTGAAGTGACGCTTGGCAATTTCCTGCACGGAAAAATCGCCTTTAGAACGCAGGGAAATCTTGCAAATTGTCGGTTGCTGCGTGATGAAGGCCGCCATCTTAACGTTCTTGATCTTTAGCAGAAAATTGACAATCCCCTCCGTATCTCCCCGCTGAATGTCGAAGTCCTCATAATCCTGCTTAGTCAGGGTAATAAGGCCGGTGCTGTACTCCTCCAGTATTTCCATACGGTTGTGCAGGCAGTGGCCCAACAGGCGCAGGTGCTTCTCCCGCATGCTGTTGTTGATCAGGTCCTGCAGTTTGTAGTCATCCACGCCCAGCTCCACCAGGTCTGCCACGATGCGGTAAAGCTTGGCGGAAGTGCTGTACCGGAAAGAACCGGTATCCGTCACGATACCGGTAAAGAGGCATTCTCCGATCTGTACGTCCAGCTCCGCTGCCATATCCAGCATGTGGATGAAATCGAATACCAGCTCGCAGGTGGAGCTTGCAGTCGTATCAGACAGCAGGTAGTCCGCAAAGCCTTCCGGATAGAGGTGGTGGTCGATCATCACTTTTTCCGACTTGGTCGGCTCAATGAGATCGCCCAGCTTATCGATGCGGTCCAGTGCATTGAAGTCGAGGCAGAAGATCACATCCGCCCGGTCAACCAGCTCCTTGGAGTATTCGGGGTCGAGGTCATAAATGACGATTTTCTCCACATCGGGCATCCAGGAAAAAGCTTCCGGATATTCGGAAGGAGAAATGATGCGGACCGTGTGCCCCCCCTTGTTGAGAAAGTGGTAAAGCCCCAGAGAAGAGCCGATAGCGTCTCCGTCAGGGTTACGGTGGGTGGTAATTACAATGTCGCGTGGTATGGCCAGCAGCGCCTTAAGGTCATTTATGTTATCCATCTCTTAGTTTCAGTCAGAGTGCGAAAATGCCAAAATTTAGGGATTTAACCAAAATATCATAAACACCCTTTCCTGCCTACCGCCAGTTTGCTTACTTTTGCAGCTCATTTGAAAAAAACCAAGAAAATGGCTGGAAATAAGACCTTTACCATGATCAAGCCTGATGCCGTGAAGGCCGGGCACATCGGCGCCATCCTGGCGAAAATCAACGAGGCGGGCTTCCGCATCGTAGCAATGAAGCTGACCAAACTGTCCACTGAAAAAGCGGGTGAATTTTACGAAGTGCACAAAGAGCGCCCCTTCTACGGCGAG
>CAJXXJ010000637.1 GCA_913062745.1 uncultured Phaeodactylibacter sp. | reverse complement strand
TCCGCAGAAGGCCGGGAGCGATGTGCTTGTTCTTTGAAGATAAGACAGAAGTAGTATGCTAAAAAACCGGGGCAATAGGGCAGCCACAAAAGTACGTATATTCCCTGCACACCCGAAGAAAGCAGCTGTTAACTAGACATTAATTAACGCAGCAGACAATTTTCCCGGGTTGGGGCTTTCATCATTGCTGCATTTCGCTTATATTCTCAGCGTACAGAGCAAGAAGGCCCCCTTTCCGCTGCTCTATTTCCAAGCACATAAAAAATTGCACGCCTTCATTTTGAATCTCCGTTTTTAAACCTTACTTTTGCATCCGCTTTTTACTGAATGAACCGGCAGCCGGCTAAAGAGCTGTGTTGCTGACAAAAAGCTAACTGAAATGGATCCGCTAATAGCCTTCTCAATCCCCGTGCGGGGGTTGCGCGATGGTATCCATCAATTTGATTTCCAGATTGACCGTTCCTTTTTCGGGCAATTCGAAAGTGCGCCGGTACAGGATGGCGATGTGAGCCTGCAGATAGAGCTCATCAAGCGCCCGGGCCTCTACACGCTGACCTTCAGTTTTGAAGGTACGGTGAAAACAGAGTGCGACCGCTGCCTGGCCCCTATTGATTTGCCGATAGAAGGAGAGCAGCGCCTGCTGATTAAAGTCAGCGAGGCTGCGGAAGGACAACCGGCTGAAGACCCCGATGACCCGGACGTGATTTACATCAGCCCGGAGCAGCAAAAATTCAATACCGCGCCTTATGCCTACGAATTTGTCTGCCTGGCTATACCGATGATCAAGACGTACGAGTGTCAGGAGGAGGAAGAGCCGCCCTGCAACGAAGAGATGCTGGACCGCCTCGGGATGCCCGAGCCGGACGAAGCGGCAGAGGAAGAGACTGCAGACAACCCAATCTGGGCAGAATTGAAGAAACTGAGCAATAACAACTAAAATTACCGGCAGCTTTCGGGCTGCTGCATTAAAACGTTCTATACGATGGCACATCCTAAGAGTAGAATATCCAAGCAGCGTAAGCACAAGCGCAGAACGCACAAGAAAGCGGCAATGCCGAAAATTGCTACCTGCAGCACCACCGGTGAGAAGCACCTGATGCACCGCGCTTACTATGACCTTGACGGTAATATGTACTACCGCGGCAAGATGCTGATCAAAGCGGAAGAAGAAGAAATTTAAGTGGCCCGGGCGCTGCCCGTGGCTTTACCTTATAAAAAGCTCCCATCTGAATATTCAGGATGAGGGGCTTTTTGTGTTGTAATTCCCTAATTTCCCTATATGAAGAAGATCATTCAAACCGATAAGGCACCGGCACCGGTAGGGCCTTACAATCAGGCGGTTGTGCATCAGGGCACGCTGTATATTTCCGGGCAGATTGCTCTTGACCCGGCTACGGGCGTGCTGATGACGGCTACGATCGAAGAGGAGACCCGCCGCGTGATGGATAACCTCGGCGCTATTTTGGCGGAAGCCGACCTGTCCTTCGAGGATGTGCTCAAGTGCAGCATCTTCGTTTCGGACATACAAAATTACGGGCGGATCAATGAGGTGTACGCTTCTTATTTCAACGAGGCGACTGCTCCTGCCCGCGAGCTGGTAGAGGTAGCCAATTTGCCGAAAGGCGTGAATGTGGAAATCTCGGCTATTGCTGCATTTGACTAACCATTTATCCCCATTACCGATATGAACAAACTACTTGCATTCCTGCTGTCCGTATTCCTGCTTGCTGCCTGCAACCCTAAGCAGGGCAGCCAATCGACCACCGCTGAGGCACCGGAAGCGCCGCCGCAGACCGAAGAGGAGCTGGCGGAGCGCGTGGTAGCCAAAGTGCAGCGCATCATTGAAAATACCGATGACCGGCTGAGCACGATAGAGCCTATCGTGGATACGATGCCGCAGGAGCTGGGCCTGAATCAGGGCCGCATCCTGAAGCTGTGGATGGAAAATGAGCAGGCGGTCAAGCTGACGGTCACAGAGCCGGACGATGAGGGCAATATGACCGGGGAATCTGCTTTTTACTTTGGCGGGCAGGACTTGTTCTATGCCTCACAGCCGTTTGCGCGCTTTATCTTTATTGACGGCCGGCTGGAATACTGGCTGGATGAGAACTGGCAGGTGAACCCGATGAGCCGCCAAATGCTCGAGCAGCGCGAGGGGCTGCTGTACGAGGAAGCCAATCAGTACCTGACCTGGTTCTATGGCGGGTAAGGGCTTGTTTTTGCCGGGTCTTTCTAAGCTCCTTTCGGCAATGATAACTTGTTCTGTCCGGGTGCTCTGAAAAACCCTGGCATTTCCAGGGGCTTGTGTTCCGGGCTTATTTCAGGCTTTTCAGCAGTTCGGTATGGGTCAAATGCTCCCACTGCAGTTCCGGGCGGTGGGCAAGGTGGGCGTACTGCCCGTTCAGGAATTCTTCGTAGAGTTTTTTCCCGGTGGGGGCAGCGCTCTGGTTCATGCCGAAGAAATCGGAATTATCCTGCAGGGTACAGAGGTGTACCTTTTGCAGAGACTGTTCGAAGTAGTGCCGCAGGGCCTCTTCGAGTGAATCGCGGATATTGCTGGGGATGATGCTGGGCAGCGGCTTGATAATGGCCTCTACGAGCACGCCGATAGCCTTGCCGGTGTAGAACTCGTCGTTGAGGAAGTGGTCCACTTCTTCAAACCAGCCGCGGAGCAAGGTCTTTATTTCCTCCTCATTCAGGTTGATGTATTCCTGGCTGGTGACGAGTACGTCGGCAATCAGGTTGGGGTAGCTGGAGGAGTCTACGAGGACACAGATGTTTTCGCCTTCCACCATACAGGCTTCCACGAAGGGGCTCCACAGCACGAGCGCATCGATGGTATCGTCCTTTACGAAGCGCTTGGTGAGCAGGTCGAGGTCGGTATGCTGCTGCGGGATGGCTTCCACCTCGCTGGGGTCGATGCCGTGGTCTTGCAGTACATAGTTGAGGAAGGTATGGGAAGGGGAGTCGCGCGGATATAAAATACGCTTTCCGCGCAGGTCTTCTACGGACTTGATGTGCTCCCGCGCCAGTATGGCGTCCGCGCCGTTGGACCAGGATGCCTGGTAGAATACACGCGGGCCGATGGTGCGCAGGCGGTCGGCTACAAATGGCAGGCGGTCGATGGTGCACCACATCA
>CAJXXJ010000636.1 GCA_913062745.1 uncultured Phaeodactylibacter sp. | reverse complement strand
AAGCGTAACATCGCCACTGCCGCTTACGCGAAACTCCAGGTCTTCCACCAGGAAGAGGTTCTCGCCTCTGATGTCGCCGCTGCCGCTGTTGCTGATGTAGCGCAGCGTAGGCAGGGTGATGTAGATACTAAACTCGTCGAGGTCGCGTACGCAGCGGTCAAACTCGATTTCCCAGATGCCATTCTGCACGTCGAGCTCCAGCTCATCGATGGCGTCTTCCTTGCCATCTACAATAACTTCCTGCTCACTGCCTTGCTGAATGAAGACTTCCACAGAACTAGTATTGCGGATGCCGTCTATGGTAGGCAGGTCAAGTTCCTGGCTGACGTACGGGCCATCTGCATT
Organism: uncultured Phaeodactylibacter sp.; assembly: GCA_913062745.1. Lineage (GTDB taxonomy): Bacteria > Bacteroidota > Bacteroidia > Chitinophagales > Saprospiraceae > Phaeodactylibacter. Next base: position 2,816 of record CAJXXJ010000636.1, on the reverse strand, counting down.
CAGGCAACCGATGCTGATGCCGTTGTCGTCCTCAATATTGATGAAACAGCCGCTTAGCAACAGCACTGCAGCCAGAGTGGGGAGAATCCATTTGATCGTATTCATGATTAGGTTTTTTAGCGAGTGATTAATTCATTGTGTTTTGCAGCAGCAGAGCAGGTGCTCCTTAGTCGCGGTGCCATCCAAACCATCCAAAGCGGAAGGTCAGGTTAGCCAGCGCGCCGTTGAAGTCTTCCGAATCGTAGCCCCGGCTTTCATCCACGCCGTTGACGAAGCGGTAGCCCACTGTGCCGGCTACCCGGAACCAGCGGGTAATGTTGAGCTCGAGGCCCACCTCCGGAGTCATGACGAAAACGTTATCCGTGCCCTGCGGGAAGTTGGAATTATCGCTCACGTCGATACCGATACCGCCCCAGCCGATGCGGCCGCTGATATACGGATGGAAAACGCGGTGGGGAGACATCGTATACCCCAGCCAGAAGCCACCGTGTCCGAGCTCAATCTCTTCAATCTCATCTTCCTCGATCAGGCGTTCAAAGTCGATTGCGCCTACGCCGTAACCTCCTATGAAGAAGTTGTCGATCACGACTGCGCCACCGCCACCGACGGCTGTGGTCATTTCGTTGCCAAGCCCCATTTCAATAATCGGGCCGCCAAATCCGCCCACCACCCGGGCGTTGTTAAAAATCGTTTCGTGTTGTGCTTGTAGCGACCAGGCCAGGCATAGGCCCAGTACCGCAGATAGTACCTTTTTCATGGTATTGCGTTTAAGAAATTCGTGAAATCAAGTTTGTTCAGGGCAAAGCCATTCCAGGCTCCCGTTCCGGAGCTTGGCTCACCCAGTTGTTGTGGTCAATTGGTACTGTTAAAATCGTACTCCGGCCTGCACGCCTACCCAAAACTGATAATGGGTAGCATTGCGTTCGGCCTCCCAGAGCTGGTAAGCGGGCTGTATGGCCTGACTGCCCAGCTGCCCGGTTTCAGCGTCCGTAAGCTTTGATATCATTAAGTTTGCAACCGGCCCGGCGAAGAAACTGCTGCGCCGCCCTTTGCCGTGGTAATCCAGTGTAAGCCGCAGTTGATTCAGCAGGTTGAGGTCCGTGGTCCAGCTGCCCAGCTCGTTGATGTGCATGCTGACAGCCTCGATGTTGAGCATCAGCTGCTGATTGAGCGGGCGGGTCGTCCCGAGTCCGTATCCCAAGCCCCAGGTATACTGCGTACTTGCCGGCACCGCTGCTGCGCTGCCACCCTGTATGCTCACATTGCCCGCCGCAGAGGGCCAGTCGTCCCAGCGCAGGCCTGCCTGAAAGATATTGTAAAAAGAACGGGCACCCAGCTTAAGGCTGAGGTTGGCAAACAGTGCGTCGTTGGCAGATATTTCGACCCGGTTGTAGCCGTTGCGCACGATATTGAGCAAGCCGACCGGCACGCCGCTCACGGTATCTGCAATGTTGATCAGCCCGATTTGAAAGCCGGAAACGTTTTTCGCTTTGTTGATCATCGCCACCTGCCCGCCGTGTAAATCTCCGGAGCGGTTGAACAGCGCCGCTACCTGAGAGCGGGAAGCCCCTTTGCTGTGGTTGAACAGGGCAGCGACCTGTAAGCCTCCCATATCACCACCGGCCTGATTGAACAAGCCGGCTGCCTGTACGCCGGTAATGCCACCGCCGCTGACGTTGTACAGCCCGGCTGCCTGTATGGCCCGCCCGCCTTCGCCGGAGTGGTTGAAGAGGCCTGCCGCCTGCAGCCCGTTGATATTACCATTGCTGGTATTGAACAAGCCGCTGATCTGTGTGCCGCTGACATCGCCGCCCACGGAGCTGCCCAGGCCCGCAAGTTGTGCGCCATTTACATCGTTAATAATGCGGTTGTAGAAGGTGCCCACTTCCAGGCCGTCCACTCCGCCGTTGGTCCCCCAGAGCAAGTTGACGGAGAGGTTGTTGGTGATCTCCGCACTGCGTTCCTGATTTGTGCCCAGGAATGGCAGGAGGGAGATTTGCGCCAGGCGCTGATCACTGTCGTATCCTTTTTTGTCCTTTTTTGGTTCCGCCACGGGTGTTGGGGGAGGGGGCAGGCGGTAAAGGTCGAAGTCAATTTTTTCCAGGGCATCGCCACCCGGCCGGTCGAGCAGGGTGATTTGATGTTGAGGCATCGTAGGCATTTGGCGGCCCAGGCGTTTCCGCTCTTCCACTTCGCGTACCGGGCGGGGGTAGATAGGGCTTTGCTGCCGTACTTTGCCGAGAGGCGTCTCCAGTTGCCCCAGCGACTCCTGTTTTGCAGGGGCAGGCTTCAGCAGTATCTGACGGCCCATTGCGCGGTACTGAATAGGCAGCTGTGCGCAGATGTCATCCATAGCAGCAGATAACGGCTCCTCTTCCAGCCGGATGCTGACAGTACGGGCTACCGGTATGCGGTCCGGGCTGTAGGAAAATTGCAGCTGATAGTTTTGCTCCAGCTCCGACAGTACCACCCGCAGCGGCGTATTGGTATACGACATGCTGACAATCTGCCCGAGCGGCTGTGCGCTGAGGCTGAGGCTGAGGCCCAAAAAGCTGATGAGAAAAATGCTGCTTTTCATATCCCTTTTTGTTTTTGCGGAAGCCAGCCAGCCGTGAAAGCCGGATGAGGTTGTGCCGCGGGGGCTCATTTTTTGGTTAACAAATTTATTCGCAGGCCGTATTGCCGTCAATGATAATTGTCTCTTGTCCCGAAGAAATTTTCAGGTCCAACGTAAAAGACAGGGCTTCCAGTAATGCTTCCAGTTCGGGCTGCCGGAATGTGCCCCGGAAGCGGCAGCCTTTGAGCTGTTCGTTGGC
>CAJXXJ010000635.1 GCA_913062745.1 uncultured Phaeodactylibacter sp. | reverse complement strand
GGAAGCCGTCATTGTATTGGCGTTCACCATGACGTCCAGCTCAAATTGATTGCCCAGTATTTGCTCCTCTTCGTAGTAGCCGTGATAGGCAAAAAACTTCATTCGCTCCAGTGCTATAATAGCCATTCGCTCTTTTCTTCCAAAAGTAAGCTGGCTTGTCAAAAAATCGTAGCATCTAGCCGCTTATATGGTGCAGAAATGCACAATTGCTTACCTTTGTGGCTTACTTTTACAGAGCATGCCTAACCAAAATCCAAAATCTAGCCATAATGCATAGCAACGACAACGGCGCAAACGGCACCATAACGAAAAAAGCTAAAGATGACCGTTTTCAGGGTCATGATTACTACAATATTGACGAGCTGCTGGGCGACGACCACCTCATTGCCCGCGACGCAGTGCGCACCTGGGTCAAGCAGGAAGTAAGCCCCATCATCGAAGAATACGCTGAAAAAGGCGAGTGCCCTACGCACCTTTTCAAAGGGCTGGCTGAAATCGGCGCTTTCGGTCCGAGCCTCCCGGTAGAGTACGGCGGCGGCGGCATGGACGAAACGGCCTACGGCGTCATTATGCAGGAGCTGGAGCGCGGCGACAGCGGTATCCGCTCTATGGCTTCCGTGCAGGGCTCTCTGGTGATGTACCCTATTTTCCGGTACGCTTCAGAAGCGCAGAAGCGCAAATACCTGCCCAAGCTCGGCAGCGGCGAGCTGATCGGCTGCTTCGGCCTTACCGAGCCGGACCACGGCTCCAACCCGGGCGGCATGGTCACCAATATCAAAGATGATGGCGATGCCTACATCCTGAACGGTGCCAAGATGTGGATTACCAACTCTCCGGTGGCGGACATCGCGGTAGTCTGGGCCAAGGATGAAGAAGGCAAAGTACGCGGCATGGTAGTGGAAAAAGACATGCCCGGCTTCAGCGCTCCGGAAATTCACGGCAAGTGGTCGCTGCGCGCCTCCATCACCGGCGAGCTGGTATTCGAAGACGTACGGGTACCGAAGGAAAATGTATTCCCGGAAATCCGGGGGCTGAAAGGGCCGCTTTCCTGCCTGAGCAAAGCCCGCTACGGCATTGCCTGGGGTGCAGTAGGCGCTGCTATGGACTGTTACGACTCTGCCCTGCGCTACTCCCTGGAGCGCGAGCAGTTCGGCAAACCCATCGGCGGTTTCCAGCTTACGCAAAAGAAGCTGGCAGAGATGATCACCGAAATTACCAAAGCACAGCTGCTCGTCTGGCGCCTTGGCCAACTGGCAGACAAGGGCAAAGCCAGCCCGGCACAAATTTCCATGGCCAAACGTAACAACGTGAATATGGCGCTGGAAGTGGCGCGGGAAGCCCGTCAGATACACGGCGGCATGGGCATTACAAATGAATACCCGGTGATGCGCCACATGATGAACCTGGAAACGGTGCTGACGTACGAAGGCACACATGACATCCACCTGCTGATCACTGGTATGGATGTAACCGGGCTCAATGCCTTTAAATAGTTAAGACCGCTTACGGGCGGCGTACCTTAGACTGCGCCGCCCGTACTCTTCCTCCCTTCACCTTGTTTGTCCGGTTTCTTTTCTCCATTTGTATGCTAAACAGCCCCTGGCTCGCGTTAACTAGCACAAACTGCCACGGCAAAAACAATCATCGTGGCAACCTCTTGCCGCTTATTGCCGTTTTGAACGGAAAGGCGATAAACAATTATAAGCCCCTTTGGCGTTTTGAGATATGAACCCATATCAAACACGCTCGACTGGAACGGCGGCTTGGTAAATTTTGAATAAAATGAGGAAACGAACTGCGTTATTTTTCTTTCTGGCCTTCAGCCTTTGCAGTCACTATGGCATCGGCCAGGAAGCAATATTCTTAACCAACCCTTCCTTTGAAGACATCCCGCGGCACAGCACGCCGCCCCGTGGCTGGGACAACTGTGGCTTCACCGGCGAGTCTCCTCCTGACACGCAGCCGAGCGGAGACTTCGGTGTGACCTTCACCCCCACCGATGGGGAAACCTACCTCGGCATGGTGGTGCGCGATAATGAGACCTGGGAGGCTGTAGAGCAGCGCCTGAGCCGCCCTTTGCAGGGAGGAGATTGCTATGAATTCAGCCTGCACCTGGCCCGCTCTCCCCTGTACGTCAGCCTGAGCCGCCGCACCGAGGAGGAGGTCAATTTCAACCGTGCCGCCCGGGTACGGCTTTACGGAGGCAACGGAGGCTGTAATAAAGCCTACCTGCTTGACGAAACCAGCCTTGTGACCAACCGGCAGTGGATGCAGTACAATTTTAAGTTTGAGCCGCCACAGGACTATACCCACCTCGTCATTGAGGTATTCTACGAAACGCCTGTGCTGTTCGCTTACAACGGCAACGTGATCATCGACAACGCCAGCGCCATCCGCCCCATCCCCTGCAGCGAAGAAGTCCCGGACGAACCTACGCCGATCTTCCAGGACGAAGAGGAGCCGGAGCAGGACATAGCCCAGAACGATACGCCACAGCGCCCGCCACAACCAGAACCGAAACCAGTGCGCCCCACCCCGGCACCTACCACACAGCCTAAGCCGGTAGAGCCGCAGAAAAGTGAAAACCGCGGATCAATCGCCGGCGTCGAGCGCGAAAATATGAAGCGGGGCCAGACTATCACCCTTGATGCCCTTTACTTTGAAGCAGACTCTACAGACTTTACCAATGAGTCCGTAGAGGCGCTGCAGGAAGTGTACGAGTTCATGCTCAAAAATGATGATGTAAAGATTGAGATCGGCGGCCATACCAATGATCTGCCGCCGGAGGACTACTGCCTGCGCCTGTCTACCGCCCGTGCCAAAGCGGTAGCAGACTATCTGGCCTCACAGGGTATCAAGCGCAACCGCCTGCAGTACAAAGGCTACGGCAAAAGCAAACCGATTGCATCCAACAAGACCGTCTACGGCCGCCGCCGAAACCAGCGGGTGGAGATCAAAATCCTGGAAATTGGAGAGGACGGATAGTGGTCTGTCAAGTGTTAATTTATGGGCTGATTAGCCCCAAAAGTCGCCGCGGGCAACCCCTGGTTTTAGCCTTGACCGACCACCATGGCCGAATGCTTTATCGCAACCTCATAAAAAAGTACACTACTAGACATTTTTCAAAAGGGATTGATTTTTTCAGCCTCCGCACGCCCCCTAGCCCC
>CAJXXJ010000634.1 GCA_913062745.1 uncultured Phaeodactylibacter sp. | reverse complement strand
CAGAAATTTTTTACCAGGGAAGGCAAAGTGTCCTTTTTCTCTGAAACTCCGGTGGAAAACATAGAGGCTCACAACGGCAAAGCTACAAGTGTAGTCGATGCCGAGACCGGCAAGATGGAGTTTGCGATCCTCATTAAAGCCTTTCAGTTTGAAAAAGCCCTGATGCAGGAGCACTTCAACGAAAACTACATGGAAAGCAGCACCTATCCCAAAGCGACCTTTAAAGGTCAGGTGGACAACTGGGATAGTGTAAACCTGTCTGCAGATGGCCGCTATCCGGTCACCGTAAGCGGAGATATGACTATACACGGCGTTACTCAGCCTGTAACGGCAGAAGGCACCTTCACTGTGGAAAACGGGAAAGTATCTGCTGCCTCTACCTTCAACCTCAAAGTAGCGGATTACGATATTGAAATCCCATCCGTAGTCCGGGACAACATCGCTAAAAGCGTACGGGTAGATGTAGATCTCGACTACGAGCCGCTGAAGGGCTAATTCAGGTTTAGTTTTAGTTGAACAGTAATGTGCAATCAGGTGCACGAATGACGGGAGGCCTGTCGACAGAGCCTCCCTTTTCAATGAAATCGCTGAATCGTATGAAATACTATCTTTTTGCCGCCTTGCTCCTTTGCAGCAGCGGCCTGTCAGCGCAGGAGGATGACCTGCTGTCTTTACTCGGCGAGGAAGAAGAAACGACCGAGTATGTCAATGCCAGCTTCAAAACCAACCGGGTGATCACCCTGCACTCGCTGGAAAGCACCTCCGCCGGTGTGCTGGATATTAAAATCAGCCACCGTTTTGGCACCCTCAACCGGGGCGCTTATGAGCTCTTTGGCCTGGACAATGCTACGATACGGATTGGGGGCGACTACGGAGTGACAGACCGCCTCACGGTGGGTATGGGGCGCAGCAGCTTTCAGAAGGCCTACGATGGTTTCCTGAAGTACAAATTGCTGCGGCAGAGTACCGGTGCCAAAGTCATGCCTTTGACCTTTGCCCTCTTTGCCTCCACTGCAGTGCAGACCATGAAATGGCAGAACCCGGACCGGGAGAATTACTTCTCCTCGCGCATGTACTATACTTTTCAGGCGATCATCGGCCGTAAGTTCAGTGAAAGCTTTTCCCTGCAGCTATCGCCTACTGTGGTGCACCGCAATCTGGTGAAAACTGCAGAACAAGCGCACGATGTATTAGCCCTGGGGGCAGCGGGCCGCATCAAGCTCACTAAGCGGGTGGCGCTCAACGCGGAATATATCTATGTACTGCCCGATCAGCTGCTGCCGGGATTCCGAAACTCCCTGTCGGTGGGCCTCGATATTGAGACTGGCGGGCACGTTTTTCAGCTGCACCTGACCAACTCGACTTCAATGATAGAACCAGGCTTCGTGACCCGTACCGTAGAAAACTGGATGGATGGTGGGATACATTTCGGGTTCAATGTCTCGCGGGTATTTACCGTAGTGAAGCCCAAGTTTGAGTAATTTGAGTAAATTATCCGCTATGAGAAGCTTACAAAAGAACCGGCTGGCAGGCATAGCTGTATTGGCGCTGTTGTGTCTTTGTGCATTCGACAGCCTGGCGCAGCGGTATCGTTGTGATGAAGGAGCGGTATACTTTAAGTCAGACGCTCCGCTGGAGCTGATAGAAGCGCGCTCTGGTCAAATGCGGGCTATTATTGATGCCGGGAAGCGGACCTTTGCATTTTCTGTGCCCATCAGTTCCTTTCAGGGGTTCAACAGCCCGCTGCAACAGGTGCATTTCAATGAAAATTACCTGGAAAGCCAGCTTTATCCGGCTGCTACTTTCAGCGGCAAGATTATTGAGAAAATTGACTTTTCCACCCCCGGCACCTATACCATCCGGGCCAAAGGCATACTCCGTATACACGGTATAGAACAGGAACGCATCATCAAAAGCAAGCTTACAGTTTCGGATGGAGCGCTTACCGCTACAGCTCAGTTTACTGTATTGCTGGACGAGCATGGCATCAGCATCCCCAAAATAGTATATCAGAAGATTGCCGAGGAAATAGAAGTGGAAGTAGAAGCGGTATTCATCCCTCAGTAAGCTATGAAGCACACCCTGACCACCCTGCTGCTTATTTTGACAGGCCTGCCGTTGACGGGGCAAGAGCCGTTGTTCACGCATCGGGCCCTGGAGAAATCATACGAGCAGCTGCGGCCGGAAACGATACTGGAAGACGAACAGGGCTTTCTTTGGATAGGCGGCAGTGCAGGCCTTTTTCGCTACGACGGGCTGCAGTACGAGCCTTTCCGCATGCCGGACAGCCTTTGCAACAACGAGGTAACTGCGATCTTCGAAGAGGAAGGGGGGCGCCTTTGGGTCGGGTACGCTGACGGGCGTATTTTCCGGGAGCATGCCGGGCTTCAGTTTAGGCTGTGGGAGCCGGAAGAAGGCTTGCCCGCAGTGCCCATTACGGGTATCAGGCAAAGCCGCAGCGGGCAAGTGTGGATCGCCACCTACGGCGAAGGGCTGTACAGCTATCACAACAACCGCATGTACAATATCAATACCGATGACGGGCTGCCGGGTGATGACCTCTATACGCTGGAGATTGACGGCCGGGGCCAGGCCTGGGTCGGCACGGACGGAGGCGTAAGCATATGCAGTATGAAGGGACAGAAAAAGTACCTGCAGCATTTAACGCGTGCAGACGGCCTGCCCGATGAAATTGTAAGAGCTATTATTCCTGCGGAAGCAGGGAAATTTTGGATTGGCACCTACGGCGCAGGCGTGACGCTTTACGACCCTGCGCGAAAAGAGTTTCAGCCTCTGAATAGTCAATGGCCCTACCGCCCTGTTAACGCTCTGCTGTACATCAAAGGAAAGGAATTATGGATCGGAACGGAAGGAGACGGCCTGCTGCGGTGGGATATCCACAGTGGGCGGATACAGGCGCTGCAGCAAAAGCCGCTTGAGGATGGAAAAATCAGCGCCTTACACCTTGATTCGGAGGGAAACCTGTGGGTGTTGCACCGTTCGGAGGGTATCTTTATGGCCAACCGCCGCTTTGAGCTCGTCGAAGCCCGGCTGCCGGATATTCAAGCCGTCCTGGAAACGAAAAACGGACAGGTATTTGTCGGTACGCAGCACGGGCTGTACCGGTATCAGCCGCAGCAAGGGGAGTATCAGCGGATCAAGCCGGAGA
>CAJXXJ010000633.1 GCA_913062745.1 uncultured Phaeodactylibacter sp. | reverse complement strand
CAATGTGCTGGGCAGCAAAAATATGGCGGAGCTGGCCTCGCAGTACGCTGCGGAGAAGTTCGTCATGATCTCTACCGACAAGGTGGTCAACCCGAGCAATGTCATGGGCGCTTCCAAGCGGATTGCGGAAATCTACGTGCAGGCCCTCAACTTCACGCCCGGCAATACCACGCAGTTTATCACCACCCGCTTCGGCAATGTGCTGGGCTCCAACGGCTCGGTGATCCCCATTTTCCGGCGGCAAATTGAGCGACGCAAGCCCGTCACGGTTACCCATCCGGAGGTCACCCGCTTTTTTATGACCATCCCCGAGGCCTGTCAGCTCGTGCTCGAAGCCGGAGCCATGGGCGAAGGCGGGGAGATATTCATCTTCGACATGGGTGAGCCGGTCCGGATCGCCGACCTGGCCAAGCGCATGATACAGATGGCAGGGCTTACGCCCAATCAGGACGTCCACATCACTTATACCGGGCTGCGCCCCGGCGAGAAGCTGTACGAAGAGCTGCTCGACAAAGGCGAGGACAATAAGCCCACGCACCATCCCAAGATCAAAAAAGCGGCGGTGCGCCACAGCGATTTTGGCACCGTGCGCCCATTGATTGACGCCCTCATCGCCCAGGCCGGCAACGGTAGCGCCCCGGTGGAGATCGTGCGGCGCATGAAGCAGCTTGTACCCGAGTTTGCCAGCCAGAATTCAGAATTCGCGGCCCTCGACCAGCAGGAAGAGCAGGCATCCTGACGCTCCGGCGCTCCTCTGCCCGCACGGTGATCCCGGCTGTAGCCTCCCTTCCGGCAGGAGAGGAGACGGCTTTCGCCGAAAACCACCCGGCGGCTGATACAGCCCGTCAGAGCTGATGCCCGCATCAGTGCTGTACGGCAATTGGCCCACACTCCTGTGTACGGTAGCCCGTACATGGCCCGATAACCAAATTCCCAAAAATGCACAAGCAGCGCGTATGTCATTCAGCTGGAAAAAAGTCTACCTACGCACCCTCGGCCGGTTGATCCCGACCGATTTTTTCTCCCACCGCTTCCCGGTCTCTATCAAGGGCATCTGTGTGCTGGACGGCCGTATCGTCCTCGTCAAAAACGAGCACGGCGCCTGGGATCTGCCCGGCGGCAAGCTAAAGCGCCACGAGGACATCCGCCGTTGCCTCACCCGCGAGCTCTACGAGGAGCTCAATATCACAGCAGAAGCCGGCCCCCTCATCGGTGCCACCCGTATGCGCGTGCGCGGCTCCATCACCGTCCTCGTCCTCATCTACCGCTGCTCCACCGATGCCCGCGAGCAGGAGCTGCGCCTGTCGTCGGAGCACTTCGCTATCGCCACCTTCCTCCCTTCCGACATCCCTTCCCTCAATCTCCCTGCTGAGTATAGTAAAGCAATTGATACGGCACTGGCGGTGCAGCCCTGAGGGGGAGGGGAGGGCAAGTTTCCAAGGGGGCAAGTGTACCAGGTTTCCAAGTATTCCAAATGCCTGGGGAATCCACCGGCTGCACCACCCGCAGGCCCCCCAGCTACCTGGAGCTCGGCCCTTAAAACCTGGCTTCCTCTGGCTCTTGGGAGGTATCACATTGCCGCACCTACGGCGCTCCTGTTTATTTTTTGCGGGCCAGGCTACCAATAGGAGCGGGCCGCTGGCCCTTCCCGGCTGCACCACCCGCGGTGCACCCGCCCGGCAAGCGCCGTAGGTGCGACCCTGTTGGTAGCCAAAACGGCAAAAATATAGTTGGAGCGCCGTAGGTGCGGCCATATCGTACCTGCCGCACGCCCGGCTACCGCCCAGATAATTACCCCAATTAGTGCCCCCATCCCTTCAGAATAACCAGGGGCGCAGTAGGAAACTGCACCCCTGGACGGGCTTGGCACCTGCCGCTCCTATGTGCCTGCTGTGATTCTCAAAAAAATCCGCATCAACCCATAAATTATTGTATCTTTGCCGCGACATTAATTAATACGCTACTCCATTTAAGGTTGGACAACATCCACAACCAAAAGTTGTAAAGCTGCAAAAAGCAGTGACCGATGCCTGGCTTGATCATCCGTTTTCATCCCACCATTGTCTGGCGCTAAATCGATAGCTTCATCACGAAAGAGCTGACAGGCCATCCTGAAGGCTCCAAGCACGCTCGCCTGTAGCGACGGGCGCAAGCCCTCCTGCGAGCACACGACAAAATTTATATGACTTTTCAATCACTCGGGATTATCGATCCCATCCTCAGAGCACTGCAAGAGCAGGGCTACACTCGTCCCACTCCCATACAACAACAATCTATTCCCATTCTGCTGCGGGGCAGAGACCTGCTCGGCGCTGCGCAGACCGGCACCGGCAAGACCTGTGCTTTTGCAGTGCCCATTTTGCAGCAGCTGTACGAAAACCCGGCACCCCGCAAAGGCGCTGTCCGCGCGCTCGTCGTGGCCCCCACCCGCGAGCTCGCCCTGCAGATCGCGGAGAGCTTTACCGCCTACGGCAAGCACACGGGAATCCGCAATACCGTCATCTTTGGCGGCGTAAGCCAAAACAAGCAGGTACAGGCCATGCGCCGGCGCCCGGAAATAGTGGTAGCCACCCCGGGCCGGCTGCTCGACCTGATCGGGCAGGGCGAAATCAGCCTCAGCGAAATCGAGTTCTTCGTGCTCGATGAGGCCGACCATATGCTCGATATGGGCTTCATCCACGATATCCGCAAGATTATCAAACTGCTGCCCCGTCAGCGGCAGTCGCTCTTCTTCTCCGCTACCATGTCGCGGGAAGCAGTAGAGCTGTCCCGCCAAATCCTGGGCAACCCGGAGAAAGTGGAGATACAGCCGGAGCAGGCCACCGCCGAACGGGTGGAGCAGGCCGTGTATTTTGTGGGTAAAAAAGCCAAGCGCAAGCTGCTGCTGCACCTGCTGCAGACGGAAGAGATGGACTCTACGCTCATTTTCTCCCGTACCAAGCACGGGGCCGACCGCATGGCCAACCGCCTGCGCCGGGACGGCTTTACCTCCGAAGCGTTGCATGGCAATTTGCGCCAGAACAAACGGGACAAGGTGATGCAGAATTTCCGCAAGCAAAATTTCCGGGTTTTGATCGCCACCGACATCGCCGCGCGTGGGCTTGATGTGCCACATATCGAACATGTGATCAATTATGACCTGCCGCAGGTGGCCGAGGATTTCATTCACC
>CAJXXJ010000632.1 GCA_913062745.1 uncultured Phaeodactylibacter sp. | reverse complement strand
GTTTGCGCCCCTGAGTAGTGGGGCAAAAATAAGTTTTCCAATTGCTCCGGTAGCTTTTGCCTTTGATAAGTCCCAAAACCCGCCCGATGGTCGGCTTTGTGCCTCCTCAAAGCAAAACCCAATTGGAAAACTTATTTTTCGGGAAGCCCTAAGCAGGATTGAGGTGTAACCATTTGCGAGTTTCAGCCGTCTGGAAATAAAAAAGGTTGAAACGATGAAGTGGCTCTACATCAGTACGATGCTTTTTTTCTTTTTTGCGACAGCTAACGCCCAGCGATGCCGCCTTTCTGATCTGGGCGGGAAAGGTATTGCTTACGCCAATGTATACCATAAAGACCTGACTTTCGGGCTGATTTCCGACTGGAACGGTTACTTCCATCTGCCGGAAGATCTGTCACCGGAAACAGAACTGCATATTTCCTGCATTGGCTATCAGGATACTTCCGTACAAATTCAACGGCTCCTTACAGATTCGCCCTGCCGGGTGCAGCTCCAGCCCCAGGCCTACGAGCTGCCTGGCGCAGAGGTGGAGGCCGCTGCTTACGACTGGGATGACCGGCGCCTGGGATACACGACCCGCCTCCCTTTGAATCAGTACGGGTTTGGCAATACTCCATCTCAGTCAGGTTTTGAGGTAGGGGTGTTGTTGGAAAATGATCGCGTCTGTTATCTGGAGAAAATCGGATTTGTACGCAGCGTACTGCCCGTGGACAGCATGCTGGTGGAACTTAATGTATACGAAGTGGCGGATGGCAAGCCAGCTACCCCCTTACACCGGAAGCGGCAGCTGAAATGGATTGACAAATCTGATGGCAAAAAAGTGGAGCTGGACGTTAGCTCTTCGGGAATACGCGTAGAGGGCGATTTCGTTGTCGGTATCGAAACGCTAAATGGCGGATTGCTGCTGAATGCCAAACTGAAAAGAAAGCCTGCCGCTTTTCACAAAGGAGCAGATGGCAGGTGGGACAAGCTGGAAAGGCTACAGCCTGCCGTTTACGCCCGGCTACGCTGCCGTTAAAACAAACATCCCCTGCCGGCCCGGAGGCTGACAGGGGATGCTTAGTAAAACAGCTGCTGCCCACATACGGGCAATCAGCCTGATTATTGCTTAATAAAGCGCAGTACCTCTGCCGGCTCGCCCTCGCGGCGCAGCTCGATCAGGTACATACCATTTGCCAGGTCGTTGATATTCCACTCTTCCTGGAATGCGCCCGGCTGCACCACGCGCTGACGCAGTACCTGGCCCAGCTCATTGCGCAGGGTCATCGTGGTGGTTTGCTGCACCTCGGCACCAAAGTTGACATTAATGATGTCTTGTGCCGGGTTCGGGAATACCGAAGCGGCCTGTGCTGCTGCAACACTGCCTTCGTTCCAGCCTTCCGGTACTTCAAAGGAAGGGTTGCCGCCGGAGATGCTCACATTGGAGAAGACGGTAGTACCCTGCGCGAAAGGCACGGCGGTAAAGCTTGCCATACCAAACTGCACGCAGTTGCCCATCGGCACAAAGGCTGCATGGACATAGTTGAAGCTCACTCCGTTACTGCTGTAGTAGCCGAAAATCCAGTTCCCCTGCCGCACCAGGCGGAGCCAGAACGGTGCCGGGCGGTAATGCGCCTGAACGGTCTTCGGAGCATTGGTGACGGAGCGGCTTTCCCAACGGATGACGCTAGTCAGGTCACCAAACATAGACGCCTGCCGGGCTCCTGCAGCTGCAGACTCGCGGATCATCGGGCCGCCCTGTCCGTACTGGCTTACGCTCTCAATCTTCACAGTAATGCTGCCATCGCCGCAGATGGTCTGACCGATGAAGCCAACAGCGTCGGTAGTAGTGGTTATGCCATTATTGCCGCCGGCGTCGATCGTGAAAGTACCGTTGCCATCACAGGGGTTCTGGGCAAAGTCGTTGCCGAGAGCACCGGAGGAACCTACATCGTAGGTAGACCAGGGAGCCTGTACAGCGCCACCGGTACCGGCACCTACACTCACAACGGTGGAAGCGCTACAGCTAAAGTCACCGGCGTCCCGTACCGTCACTGTATAATTACCGGCAGAAAGGCCGCTGAAGAAGCTGCTGCTCTGGAAGCCTGCGCCAACAGAATACTGCAGGCCGGAACAACTGCTGCAGCTTGCGCTTACGCTAATAGTACCATCGTTGTCGCCCGGGCAGGTCTCCGGTGAAGAGCTGGTGCTGGTGATTGCAACATCGCATACTGAAAAGCAGCTCAGCGTCAGGTCAAAATTACCTGTCTCTCCGCCGAATCCACTTACCAGAACATAGTAAGTTTGTCCATTTACAGTAGCGAAGCTTAACTCAGAGGTATTGCCGGAGCAGCCACTACTATCATCGTTGCCGCCTACGCAGGAAAGATCACCACAGCTGCCGGTGTAAACATTAATTTTAGTATCGTAATCAGCCTGGCTACAGGTAGAAGCAATAACGGTACTGCCGTCTCCCGTGAAAGTGTACCATACACCGGGGGAAGTAACGCTGGTGCCACAGAGGCCTGCACCGGGGTCGTCTACGCTTGCTCCAGCCGTACTACCGGATACCGTTTGCCCGCAACTGATTGGGGCCGCGTTGCTGCATAAATCATTTGGTGGCGCACCCGGCCCGACAGGACCACAGCTCAGCGTCAGGTCAAAGTCGCCGGTTTGGCTTGAAAAACCACTAACCAGCACATAGTACGTTGTTCCATTTGTAGTGGAGACCGTCAGCTCGGAAGTATTGCCGGAGCAGCCCGGACCATCATCGTCACCGCCTTCGCAGGAAAGTGTACCGCAGCTACCGGAGTAGACGTTCAGCTTGGTGTCGTAGTTTGCCTGATTGCAGGTAGAGACCGTTACGTCCCCTCCTGTGCCTGTGAAGGTGTACCATACGCCGGGGGCAGAAACGGAAGTGCCGCAGAAGCCTACGCCGGGGTCGTCTACGCCTGCTCCAACCGTCGTGCCGGAGACCGTTTCCCCGCAGCTGATTGGGGCCGCGTTGCTGCATAAATCATTGGCAGGCCCGTTAGGCCCGACAGGAACACAGCTCAGCGTCAGGTCAAAGTTGCCGGTTTCGCTTGAAAAACCACTAACCAGCACATAGTACGTTGTTCCGTTTGTAGTGGAGACCGTCAGCTCGGAAGTATTGCCGGAGCAGCCCGGACCATCATCGTCACCGCCTTCGCAGGAAAG
>CAJXXJ010000631.1 GCA_913062745.1 uncultured Phaeodactylibacter sp. | reverse complement strand
GCGGGCGAGCAACGAGGCTGCATTCCTTTACCAGTTATTTGTGCGCGAATTTGGCACCAACAACCTCCCGGACTGCTCCAATATGTGCCACGAGTCGAGTGGGCAGGGCCTGTCACAAACGGTAGGCATCGGCAAAGGCTCGGTGACGCTTACCGATATGTACGAAGCAGAAGTGATCATGGTCATCGGCCAAAACCCGGGCACCAACCACCCGCGCATGCTCTCCGCCCTCGAGCGCTGCAAAGAGAACGGCGGTAAAATCATAACGGTCAACCCGCTGCCGGAAGCCGGCCTGCAAAAATTCATCAACCCGCAGCGCCCCGGCAAGATGCTGAGCGGCGGCACACAGCTGACGGACCTCTTCCTGCAGGTAAAGGTCAATGGCGATATCGCTCTGCTGAAAGCAATCATGCTGCAGCTGCTGCACGAGGAGCAGAAGAACCCCGGTACCGTATTCGACTGGGAGTTCATCCAGGAAAAGACAGAGAACTATGAGGCCTTCATTACGGAGCTGAAGCAGCATGACTTCGGCCAGCTTGTAGAGGCCTCCGGAGTATCCCGCGAACAAATCAAGGAAGCCGCGGCGATGCTGAAAAAGAACAAAAAGATCATCATCTGCTGGGCAATGGGCCTGACGCAGCACGAAAACGGCGTCGACAATATCAAAGAAGTCGTCAACCTGTTACTGCTCAAAGGCAGCATCGGCAAGCCCGGCGCCGGCACCTGCCCGGTACGCGGCCACAGCAACGTACAGGGAGACCGCACGGTAGGTATATGGGAAGCCCCCAAGCCCGCCTTCCTCGACAAACTGAAAGCTACCTTTGGCTTTGAGCCGCCCCGCAAGCATGGCTTTGCGGTGGTGGATGCGATCAAGGCCATGCACGAAGAGCAGGCTAAGGTCTTCTTCGCACTGGGCGGCAACTTCCTGTCCGCTACGCCCGATACCGAATATACGGCAGAAGCTCTGCAGAAGTGTAGCCTCACCGTGCAGGTATCCACCAAGCTGAACCGCAGTCACCTGATTCACGGCAAACGGGCGCTCATCCTGCCCTGCCTTGGCCGTACCGATCAGGATATGCAGGAAAGCGGACAGCAGTTTGTAAGTGTGGAGAACTCAATGGGCGTGGTGCACAGCTCTCAGGGGGTGCTCAACCCACCGTCTACCCAGCTGAGGAGCGAGCCGGCTATCGTGGCCGGAGTAGCTAAAGCAACGCTGGGCGAGCGCAGTATGGTGGACTGGGATAAGATGATCAGCAACTACGACCACATCCGGGATGCCATCGAGCAGGTGGTGCCTGGTTTCAACGACTACAATCAGCGCGTGCGGGAGCCCGGCGGCTTCTACCTGCCCAACGGAGCCCGCGAGCAAAAATTCAATACGCCTTCCGGCAAAGCGGTATTCAGCGTTACGGAAGTGCCGCAGAAGGAAATCGGCGACGGGGAGTACATCATGATGACCCTGCGCAGCCACGATCAGTTCAATACCACGATTTACGGGCTTGACGACCGCTACCGGGGCATCTACAACGAGCGCCGCGTAGTGATGATGAACAAAGCTGATATGCAGGAGGCCGGCCTCAAGGCGGGAGATGTGGTGGATCTCATCGGTAAGTATAAAGGAGAAGTCCGCAAAGCCGCGAAATTTATCGTGGTCGCTTTCGACATTCCCCGGCGCTGCGTGGGCACCTATTTCCCGGAAGCCAATGTACTGGTACCTCTGGAGTCCTACGCTAAAGGCAGCAAAACGCCGACTTCCAAATGGGTGGCGGTGGAGATACAGAAGAGTGCATAAAGCAGTTGTATGTGATCCTGATTGCTAAATTAATGCAACTTTCTTACGTATTTTGGCATTCTTTGAATCTGCAAAAGATCCAAAAAGCATATCTAAGCTTATGGCCCCCGACCAACGACTATACGACAACCACGGCCGCCTGATCAACTACGTACGGCTGGCCGTTACCGACCGCTGCAACCTGCGGTGTTTCTACTGCATGCCCGAGGAGGGGATTCAATACGTGTCCCGGGAGGCACTGCTTTCCTACGAAGAGATGCTGCGCCTCATGCAGCTGCTGGCAGGCATGGGCATCGAAAAAGTGCGCATTACCGGTGGAGAGCCCTTTGTGCGCCGGGATATGATCCACTTTCTGCGCGATCTCTGCGCCGTGGATGGAATCAAAAAGGTGAATATCACCACCAACGGTACCCTTACGGAAAAGCTCGTGCCCCAACTCAAAGAAATGGGGATCAACTCTGTCAACCTGAGCCTGGACTCGCTGGACAGCAGCCGCTTTTTCGAGATTACCCGCCGGGATGCGTTCGATAAAGTCATGCGTACCTATCAGGCTCTGCTGGAGCACGAAATCCCTACCAAGATCAACGCCGTGGTGATGGATGGCAAAAATACGCAGGACATCATCCCTATGGCAGAGCTGACGAAGGAAGACCCGGTCAGCGTGCGTTTCATAGAAGAGATGCCCTTCAACGGCGAAGGAGCTCACTACGAGCGCCTGGCCTGGAACCACCGCCGCATCCTCAGCCACCTGCAGGAGCGCTACCCGGCCATTGAAAAACTACCGGATCCGCCGCATTCTACTTCCTACAATTATCAGATACCGGGATACCGGGGCAGCGTCGGCATTATTGCTGCCTACAGCCGTACCTTCTGTGGTACCTGCAACCGCATCCGCATTACGCCTAACGGGATGCTGAAGACCTGTCTCTACGATAATGGGGTCTTCAACGTGCGCGACCTGATGCGGGCCGGTGCCACGCAGGAGCAAATCCGGGATACCTTCCTGGAAGCCCTCGGCAACCGCGCCAAAGACGGCTGGGAGGCCGAGCGCAATCGCTCCTTCGGTATGCCCGTCACCGAATCCATGTCGACCATCGGCGGATGATACCTATTGTACAGACGCGATACATCGCGTCTCTACTGGATACCTCATACCTTTCCGTTATCTTAGAGGGCCATATTTTGCGACGCTACTAAAATCAATACTATGCGCAACCTCTTACTGATATTTGTCCTCTCGCTGACGACCTGGAGCCTGGTGCCCGCTCAGGAAAACCTGGCGCGGCTCGACCAAATCGACGTGCTGCATTATCGATTTGACCTGACCCTGGCTGAGCGGGTTGACATCGTCGCCGGGCAGGCCCTGGTGCGGTTTAAGCTCTTGCAGGAGCG
>CAJXXJ010000630.1 GCA_913062745.1 uncultured Phaeodactylibacter sp. | reverse complement strand
CTGTTGAAGCTGCTGGGCGGGCGGATTGAGGTGCAGAGTAAATTGGGCGTCGGCACTGTTTTTACCGTCTTTTTGCCCATTACGCAGCAGGCAACGGCAGCAGCGGAGCAAGCTGCGCCATCTCCTATGCCCGAGTGGATAGCGGCTGCGGCCCGGCAAACTCCCGCAGCCGTGGAAGTGGCAGGCGGGGAGGATCAGGAAAAGCCCCTGCTGCTCATTGTGGAGGACAACCGCGATGTGATTGACTATCTGGCCACCTTTTTGGGGCCCACCTACCGCATCAAGCGGGCAGAGAACGGGGCGCAGGGGATTGAAAAAGCCCGGGATCTGGTACCGGACCTCATTGTCAGTGACGTGATGATGCCCGAAAAAGACGGCTTCGAGCTCTGCGATACGCTGAAGAATGACCGGGTGACCAGCCATATTCCGATTATACTGCTTACCGCAAAATCGGACATTGGCTCCCGCATAGCCGGGCGCAAGCGCGGCGCGGACGCCTATTTGTCGAAACCCTTTTCCGAACAGGAGTTGCTGGTGGTAATCGAAAACCTGCTCGAACAGCGACAACGCTTGCAGGAGTATTTCCGGGAAGGGGCGCTGCCCACAGCGGATACACCGGAGGAGATACGGGTGGAGCACGCCTTCCTGCGGCAGCTGCGCGAAATTGTGGAGGCGCACATCGACCAAAAAATTACCATACCCTGGCTGGCACAGCAGGTCCATATCGGCCGGTCTCAGCTTTACCGCAAGATTGACGCGCTGACCGGAAAGACCCCCACAGCGTTTGTTACCGATATCCGGATAGCCCGCAGCAAGCAGCTGCTTTTGGAAACAGATCTGCTCGTCTCGGAGGTTGGCTACGCAGTCGGCTACAACGATCCCGGCTTTTTTTCGCGGGTTTTTCGGGATAAAACCGGGCTTTCCCCCTCCAAATGGCGGGAAAAGAAAAGGATGCAACAATAGTCCAAGAGAATGGAACGATAGTGAAAGCCGTCAAGTGCGAGGTTTGGGAGATTTGGGATGAAGCTTATTTTTTTAACCTAAAACCAGACCTTATGAGCTTGAGAAACTTACTTGCAATTCCTGTTTTATCCCTGATCTTAACGCTTCCTGTGCAGGCACAATGGACCCCGCTCGGCGGTGGGTTAGAAGCACCCAATCAATTTATCTTAGGTATTTCTGCCGTTGATGCCGATGTGGTTTGGGCGATTTCCTCCGCCTTGCCCGAGCTGAATGATCACTTGGTCCGTACCACAGACGGAGGGCAAAACTGGACCATAATTCCTTTTGATGTAGATTCCAATTTGTACGCCATCTCCCTGCACGCTATGGATAGCGTAAACGCGTGGCTGGCGACTGCTGATGAGCAGAACCCTATTTCCGGGAAGGTATACAAAACAGCTGATGGCGGGCTGACTTGGGAAGAGCAGCCGGATGCTTTTACAGAATTTAATGAAACACCTGCTGGCATCTATTTTTGGAACGAAAACGAAGGGGTGGCTTTCGGAGCGACCTGTAACTCTGATTACGATGATCAAATCGCCATTTACTACACCGAAGACGGAGGCAACAATTGGACAAAGGTGAGCGGCGAGGCTATGCCCGAGCAGCTGCCAGGCGAAAGCATGTGTCTGCCAGGCGGTAACGGTTTCTATGAAGTAGTGGGGGATACGATTTGGTTTGTAACCTTTCAAAGCCGGCTTTTTCGATCTGTAGACCGGGGTAAGACTTGGGAAGCCTACACAGTCCCCCCTCCTGTAGGTAATGGAGGACTTGTCTCTGTCGCCTTTGAAGATGCTATGAACGGTGTAGCAGGCATATTCCCCAATTCGGTGGCCTACACTTCAGACGGTGGAGTTAGCTGGAGCGAACCAACTGTACTGCCTTTTGGGTACCGGCTGGCACAAATAGAATACGTACCGGAAACGGAAGGTACCTACATCATCGGCAATGGGTTCATTGGAACGGATCCCGAGCTGGGTATCTCCTATGATAATGGTCTCAACTGGGAGTTAATGGAAGCGGATGTAAATCTGGAATGTCATCAGTTCATATCTCCTTCGGTGGGATTTGCCGGAGGTGCAGTGGCTGGCCCCGGCAGTGGAGGTATATACAAATGGGAGGGAGGCGCACTCACAAATACACGGACGCTACAGTCCATAGCCGCACTGGAAATCTTTCCTAACCCCGCTCATTCCACCGTCCAAATCCGCCTACCCGAATGGCCGGCGGACGGCCTTTTCGTGCAGCTTTACAATGCACAGGGGCAGTTGGTCCGGCAGTTGCGTGTGGGACAACAGCAAGCTATTAATGTGAACGGATTACCGCCGGGCATCTACAGCATTACGGTGGAAACAGGTGAAAAGCTGTACACCGGGCGTGTCGTAAAGCAGTGACCTGCTCCATGGTATAGGCAAAAGTGCCTCACGATATAAGTATAACCCCGATTCGTTGCTTGAACAACGGAGGAGCGGTGCCGCAAAGTGGGTACCGCTCTTTTTTTATTGTGGCCCAAAAAGCCCGTCAGTATCAGCAGGTTCTGTGAAAACTTAAACTTTGCCAAACGGGAATAAAGCAAATTTTATAGTGCAATATCCGGCTAATTGCTATATTTTGGCCCGAAGCGTCAGTCACCACATCAATCGAAGAACGTAAAAACCAAACTAAATAGCAATGATGGATCAATTCCAGCTCAGCGGACTGGACATCGGCATTATGCTGGCCTACGCTGTGCTTATTATCGGATACGGTATTTACCATGGTAAACGAGACAGCTCGGAAGACTACTTCCTGGCGGGGCGGGGAATGACCTGGCCCATCGTGGGGATTGCGCTTTTTTCCGCCAATATCTCCAGCTCCACGCTGATCGGGCTGGCGGGGGATGCGTACAAAACCAATATCCACGTGTACAACTACGAGTGGTTTGCAGTGGTGGTGCTCATTTTCTTCGCTATCTTTTTCCTGCCGTTTTACATTAAGTCCGGGGTGTATACCATGCCGGAATTTCTGGAGAAGCGCTACGACCGCCGTTCGCGCTACTACTTTTCCTTTATCACCATCATTGGCAATGTACTGGTGGATACCGCTGCGGGCCTCTATGTGGGCAGTATTGTACTGAAGCTGCTTTTCCCGGCCCTACCGTCCTGGCAAATCATCCTGCTGCTGGCCATTGCCGCTGCAGCCTA
>CAJXXJ010000629.1 GCA_913062745.1 uncultured Phaeodactylibacter sp. | reverse complement strand
TTTTACCGGAAGATTCCGGGCCGTAGATTTCCCCCACGCGGCCGCGGGGGAAGCCGTTGATGCCGAGCGCGATGTCAAGGCTCAAAGAGCCGGAAGGGATAGAGTCTACCTCAACTACGTTATCGTCGCCGAGGCGCATGATCGACCCTTTGCCGTAGGTTTTCTCGATCCGGTCTACCGTCAGCTGAAGCGCTTTTAGTTTGGCGTCCCGGTCTTTGTTGTTATCTGCCATTTGGTGTGGTTTTTTCAATGGTTGTTTTATATGGTTACAAAAGTAAACATTTAGTTTAAAACAAACAAGTGCTGCCGGCACATTTCTTGGGCATCCGGCTCATAAGGCATGAAAGTAAGCAAAAAATGCGAGCAGGCGAAACGGTAGGCCCAAAAGCAAAAGCCCTTGACAACGGAGGGTTGCCAAGGGCTTTGTACCCGGAGGTATTTTGCGTTAAGCGTGTCGTTCAAGTGCGGCGCCTTCGCTGTACTTCAGGACTTCCTGAAGGGTGGCAGCAGAAGGGCTGAACTTCACTTTAGGGAGCTGCTGACAGGCCGCTTTCAGCTCACTGTATTGTTCAAATAGCCCGTAGTCCTGAGAGAGGGCCTCCTCAAGATCGAGCCGTTCGGTTGCGGATACCTCATTGTAGAGATACCTGACTAAATGGTTTGGTGTAAAATGATGCTTCATAGAGTAATTTTAGATGATCCTCAATTTGTTAAGAATGCGTCAAAAAATCATCTATAAAACTATAAATCAGGCGGTCGTATTGTTCCGGTCTGCTTTTTTTTACACCCTCCGGCACGCTTTAAATTTTTCCGGAGGCACAATCTGTGCAGGGCTTGGTTTTCCGGGCAAAGTCGGCACTGTTAAAGACTGCTTTGCCTGGGTAGTTGCAGCTTGCTGCCCCGGCACTTAGTTGACGCGGTACCAGGTCTGTGTGCGGTACAGGCCTGTCCAGTGGTAGCCGCGCAGCTTCAGTTCGTCCTTGTTGCCGTTTTCAAACCAGACGGAGCATTTGTACTCGCTTCCGGATTCCGGGTCGAGTATTGCGCCTTTTTTCCAGTAGTCATCGTATTGCTTCAAGCCATCGAGGATGACCATGCCGACCAGCCGCTTATTTTTGCGGTCGCCGGGGCACTCGGCGCACTTTTTGTCCTGCGGGGAGAGCAGCAGCTTGACGATCTTGCCCTCGTAGGTGCCGTCGCCGGCTTTGTAAATTTCTACGTGCGATTTCGCTTCGCCGGTTTCGTCATCGATCGTTTTCCATACTCCCACGGGGGAATCCTGTGCCACTGCGGCACTCAGGCCGGCCACGATCAGGGCCAGGCTTAATACTAGCTGTTTCATCATTGGTAAGGTCAATTTGGTTTGTGTTCAATACAATTCAAAGTCTTCACCCAATTCTCTGGGGTGCCAGAACCGCTGCTCGAAATCAGGTATGCGGTTGTCTTCCACCGGTACGCCTTCTGCTTCCAGCAGCTCCTGCATGAGGGTGGGCGTCGGGAAATGGTTGCGGCCCGAAAGCTCGCCTTTACGGTTAACGACGCGCTGCGCCGGCACATTATCCTGCCCGAAGGATTTGTTGAGCGCCCAGCCGACCATGCGGGCGGAGCCGAGCGCCAGAAAGTCAGCAATAGCACCGTAAGTGCTCACCCGCCCGGGTGGTATATGCCGGGTTACGGTGTAGACGAGTTCGTAGTAGCTGGGCTCTTTCATGATTCTGCTTTCCGGATTCGCCAAAATCCACGGTAAGGATTCTTACCTTTGTGCTGCCTTGCTCCGGCAGGGTTACCTTTATTTGGACAAGCAAGCGCTAATATAGTTTATGTTATCAACCAAAGTCAAAGCCAGTTCTGTTACTAACCTTACCGATGCACGGTACTTCGCTGCCTGGGAAACCGAGTGGCTGGGGTTCAACTTCAATACCGGTTCGGAGCACTACATTCAGCCCAATACCATGAAAGCCATCAAGGAATGGGTGGACGGCGTGAAAATCGTCGGCGAGTTTGACCTGCAGCCGGCGGAGGAAATCCTGGCTGCGGCAGATATGCTGGAGCTGGAAGCGGTACAGGTGGGCACTTTTGCGGAAAGCGCTACCTTACAGCAGCTGCATGCTCAGGAAGTGCCCGTTATAAAAGAAATGGTGGTGCAAAGCCTGGACGAACTGGGCCCAATGGCGCAGCAAATGGAGGCACAGCATAGCTGGGTGGAGGCTTTCCTGCTGGATTTTTACAAAAATAACATCGGCTGGGCAGAGCTGAAAGCGGGCGGATTGTCTGAGTTCCGGCTGCTCGCAGAGCAGTACCCAATTCTGATCAGCATGGATTTCTCTCCGGAAGAACTGCTGGAGCTGCTTGATGAACTGCCGGTGAAGGGGATCAGCGTGCGCGGCGGTGCGGAGGAGAAAGTCGGGTACAAATCCTTCGACGAGCTGGATGAGCTCTTCGAAGCGATAGAGGTGCTGGAGGATTAACCGGAAAGTACCGGCGCTTCCTTTCCCGTAAAGCGGCATCCCTCAGGTAGCAGCGCTCTGGCGCGCTCCTTTGGAAATCTGGCATGTTTGCCTGAATTGTCCTATCTTGTATCCACATTTATATGAAAAGGGTAGTATTCTCCCCGGCCTGGCACAAGCCTGTTACCCTCCTGTTAAAAGTTAAGTTTCCCTGTTAAATGTAATGCTGGCTGCAAGTAGCAGCCTTTTCCCCCCATTCCGTATTTGTTCCAATGCACGGCAATGCCCTCTTGCGGTATGCGCCTGTGTATAGCCTTTTTTGATAAACACTAAGAAAACTACAACACCTATGAAACGAGTAACACTGCTTACCCTGAAGCTATGCCTGATGGGCTTTACTCTTAGCTCGCAGGCACAAATCACCAGCATGGAGTCTGATATTATTAACGCTCCGTTCTTTAATGAACCGGATAACATTGATTATAAGAATCATACCGACTTATCGAGCTTAATAACAGTCGGGGTATTTGTACTCCGCGATGGCGGAGAAGATGGGGACCCTGATGCTCGGCCAACCCTGGTAGAGGGATTGCAGATTGAGGTGACGCCCGGCCATAATTTGGTGAACGCGCAAATCAATTATCAGGGAGGACTTGGGACAATAGGCTTGCCCGGAGCAATCACTGGTAATACAATAACCTTCTCTTTGCCTGGGCTGGCCGCACCTGATGATGGGGAAG
>CAJXXJ010000628.1 GCA_913062745.1 uncultured Phaeodactylibacter sp. | reverse complement strand
GGCTCCACCTCAATTTCGTCCGGGAGTTCCAGGGCGTCATCGGGGATAAAGACTTGCTCCTCGTATTGTGTCCAACCAAACGCCAGTACTGTGATTCCGACGGCGAGTGCGAGGCCAAGGTTGAAGAAGGTACCGCTGTACTTAAATACATCAGCACCTGCGTACTTCGTCCTTGAGGCCAGCGACTGCCCATCGCCGGATTGGCCGAGCCCCTCCTGTGAGCGCTTCTTATAGACGCCTTTCATCACAAAGATGAAAGCAACAACGCCTACAATGATAGCACCCACTAGCATAGCAAGAGCTGAGCCGGTGATTGCAATATCCATACTGACAAGGTTATTTTATCAAATAATTAGACAATAGAGTACTTCCTAGTGCACCGATAATATTAGCAATAATGTCAGGAAATTCAAAAAAGCGGTTGGGGTAAAAGCCCCATTGCACGGCTTCGAGCAGAATTCCCAGGGCTGCGCTGCCAATCACTGCGCCCCACAGAGCTACCCGGCCGGGGTAGCCGGCACGAGACAGCCCGAAGGCCAGCAGGCTCGCTTGCACGAAGTAGGCAGCGGCGTGTGCTATCTTATCGGGTTCCAGCAGTGAAGTGACGCGCGGCAGGGCAACGGCACTTCCTGTGGACAGGTAAATTATCAAAGCCGCCCAAGCCAGGGCGGGCAGCAACATCATTATGTTGCGCTTTCTGTTATGGGAGATGCGGCTCGATTTATTTTTGGTGGGTGCCAACTAAAAAAAATTGAATTTTTTTAGTCCACGAGCTTTTCATAAGCCGCCGCGTCGAGCAAATCCTCCAGCTCGCTTTCGTCGCTCAGCTCAATTTTCACGATCCAGCCTTCGCCGTACGGATCCTGATTGACCATCGTCGGGTCGTCTCCTTCTGCCTCGTCGAGCTTGGCGTTAAATTCAAGGATTTTACCGGAAACCGGCATGTAAAGTTCAGAAGTGGTCTTTACAGCTTCTACAGTACCGAAGACCTCGCCCTTTTCCAGGGTTTCTCCCACTGTTTCCACCTCAATGTATACAAGCTCATCCAGCTCGCCCTGCGCAAAATCGGTGATGCCAACGTACGCTACGTTGCCGTCTTCGATGCGCAGCCACTCGTGCTCTTCGGTGTACTTCAGATGATCAGGGATGTTCATATGCGAAAACTATTTTAGGTAGACTGATTGATAGATGCCCAAAAATAAACGATTTTTAACGACTACCACCGTATTGCCGCGGAATTTTATCCGGCACCGGAAGCTTCCCGCCGGCGTACCCGCATGACTGGCAAGTCATAGATGGTGCCGTTGATTCTGATTTGCAGCCGCCCTTCGGAAAACTCTGCCTGATAAGTCTCTGACTCTTCGAAGAGTAGGCTGCTGACTTTCAGAAAACGCTCGCTGCTCGGCATGGCTTCGTTTTTTGCCATAGCTTCATAACACCATTGGAAATAGTTGTCTACCGGCAGCGCCTTCTGCAGCTGTTGCTGATAGGCACGGCGGTTGAAGTAAACCTTCTGCTCATTGACCGGAGCCATCTCGCCTTCGTGTAACACGACTTCCTCGGGCTGCTGTTCGAACTGCTGCAGGAAGAGTTCCAGCCCCACTTCGATATTGCTGCCGGTGAGGGACAGCTTCCGGCGGGCCGGCACCTCCGGGACGCCGTGCAGGAAAGGACGCTCCAGAAACCGCAGCCAGCCGCTCAGAATTTCCGACTCGGTCTGCAGCCGCTCAATCAATGGGAGCAGCTCCCGGGTGATAACGTGCGATTGCCTAAGGATCTTCCGCTCCGATTCGCGCAGCTGCTCGTGCAGGCGCTCAAAACGCAGGCGGATGCCCTGATGCGGATGCTCAAAGCGCTGTATATTAATGTAGGCCGATACCTGATTTAGCAGGTTGGCGATTGAGTCTTTCTGCTGTACGTCGAGAATGCGGTTGAGCGGCTCAATATAGTGCTCAATGAGGTGGCGGGCCTGCCGTACCCGCTCGCTGTACGGAATTGCTCCCTTGTTCGCCTTCAGCTGCTGACTGTTCTTGAGCAGTTGCCCGGTATTGCGCTCTACGTTCTCCAGAAATTGCTGCAGCTCCTCGTAGAAGGCATCGAGCCGTTCGGCCAAAATAAGAATATCGCCATCCCGGTATTCCCGGATCCGCTCCAGCAATTGCTGAAAAGCAAGGCGGTACTTAGCCAGCTCTTCCGGCAACAGGGGCTTGAACTCATTCAGTAAGAACGCCAGGAAAACCCGCAGGGGCTCATTCAGGCGAAAGCCGTTGGACTGCGGTACGAGCAATTTGTAATCCAGCAGCCGTTTGCTGATCACATCGGCCTTTTCCCGCATCGCTTGCTCAAAGGCATCCGGGCTGATGTAGTTATGCTCCAACTGCAGCCGATAGAAGTCCCGCAACAACTCGAAATTGTCCTCCAGAAAACGTAACGCCTTGTCCGGTTCTGCCTTTAAAATCATGCTTGGGCTACTTGAATGACGTGTTTCTGTTCATCGACCACCAGCTGCCCGCTTTCCTGCCGCTGAATGAGCAGGTATTGGTCAAAGCCGTCCACAATATCAGGTGCAGCAAAGATGGGATAAAAGTGGTGCTCCCGGCAAAAGTCGACCAATTGCGGCCGGTTCTTGCCGTCGATCGTTGCAATCTCATCAATAAAGAGCACTACGCGGTTGTCCGGGCTACGGTCGGAAAGCCGGCTGATAACGGCCATGACGATGATCAGCCGCAGCATACGGTCCGTACCATCGGACTCCACCTGCCGCCCGAGGTTGACAGAGCGTACTTTGCCGTTGATGGATAGGCGCAACTGCAAATTGAAGAGGTCGCTAAATGCGATGGCTTGCCCTTTTTCCAGGTACTCCCGCAGAATATCCAGCCGTTTAGCCGTATGGTCTGGCATTCGGAACAGGCCTTCGGTGGTCAGCGAAAGCTCTGCAATCGACTTCAGGTCGCCCTGCAGGCGGTCATTGGGCTCGAGCAGTACATTGAGCGACTCCAGGTTGGAAATCTGTATTTCCCCCAGCGTGCGGTTAAATTCGTTGTGCACAAAAGCCCGGAACTCCTCGTAGGCATCCAGGAAGCGCTGCGCAGGGTTGGCGAACTGTACGGCGATGCTTTCCAGCAGGCTTTCGATGCTGCGCTGTTTATCGCTGATGGACAGCATCTCCTGTTCCAGTTGGCGGGCAAACTGCT
>CAJXXJ010000627.1 GCA_913062745.1 uncultured Phaeodactylibacter sp. | reverse complement strand
GAAGGAAATCGTCCTGACAATTGCTTGGCAGGAAAAAGACTACGTCTTCCTCAAACTCCGGGTATTCCCCGAAGGCGCGCGCCAGGCCGTTTTCATCAATCGCCACCGCCGTATACTCGTTGGCTGCGATGCCAAAGGACTGGCTCTGCATAGCGGCAGCCATCCGCGCCAGGAAGCCTACATGCCGGCCTGGCCGCTCCCGCTGCTCATAGTGGGTATCCGTGATGGTGTTGTCCATAAAGGGGGGCTGCAGGAAATCGCCTTGCCCCAGTATTTCGTAATCGGGATGAAAAGGGTCCGACAGCGCTTCCTCCGGCGTCAGGGAAGAACCAGATGGCGTGTAGTACCAGTCGCCCAGCACCGCCATACCAGCGCTGATGCCGCCTACCGGTACTCTTTTTTCGTTCAGCAGGTAATTGATGGCGTCCTCCACCTGATTGTCTTTCCAGTAGCGGTAGTAGTCGTACTGATCGCCACCGGCCAGAAACAGTGCCTCTGCATTGCGGATCTGCTCAATCACGTAGGGGTCGAGCGCCGCCTCTTCGCTCTCAAACAGGATAGTTTCCACGGAATTGACCTCCACGCCCAGCTCATCGTACAGATACGGATTGTAGCCATCCGAACCGCTGGCCCGCAGCACCACCACATCGCCGCCGCCGGCACGCTGCAGCCACCACTGCATCGCTTCGTCATTATCGCCCGCGCCGCCCGCCAGCAGCAGGCCGTAGGTGGTAGTGCCCGCTACGTCGGCAGTGTCGCCGGTAAAGTAGGAGGTGTAGCCCTGAGCGCTCAGCAAAAACGGGAGCAGCAAAAAAAGTAGAATAGGATAGCAATTACGGAAGGGAGCCAATTTCATCATGATTCGATTTTAAAATAACAGGCAGCCGGGATAAGGCCGGCTGCCTGATGTAAATTATCGTATTACCAGTTTAGTGGTACCTACCTTTTCGGCCGTCTGCAGGCTTACCAGATAGGTACCTGCTGCCAGCTCATTGGTAGACAGTTGCACATTGTGCGTACCGCTGCTGAGCCGGCCCAGCTGCAGGCGCTGCACTTCCCGGCCCGCCATATCGCGGATGCTCAGCTGTACCGGGCTGCTTTGCTCCAGCTCGAAAGACAGCAGGCTGCCGGCATCGCCCGCCGGGTTTGGCGTCAGGCCAAAGCGGAAAGCCTCGTTGTCTACTGTCCGGCTGTTGGACAGCATGGCCTCCGTTATGGTAATGTCATCAACAAGCAAGGCAGTACCACTTGGGGTGACATTGCGAAATGCAATATGGACCTCTTGCCCGGCGTATTCTTCAAGGCTCAAATCGCGCATTTGGGCAGTCTCCCACTCTTCGGGGTCTACCGACAGAAGCAGGAAGCCATTTTCTTCAAAGCTCTCAAAAGTGGGATCGCCGGCATTCACCAGCACTTGGTAACTGTCTGGAAAATCGCCGGAAGAAGTAGCAGATATAGCCGTCCAACTAAGGACAGAGTTTTCGGACACCTCAATTTTCGGAAGGATCATCCAGTCATCCGCCGGGCCGGCATCATCCACATACCAGGAAACGCTTACTGCGACAAAGCTTTCCAGCAAGCTACTCTGTTCCACATTCCAGGCAGAATCTGCGTAGGCCGCATCCTCCGGCTGATTCGGCTCCAGCATGTCGCGGTTAATCAGCGTAAAGCCTTCCGGTATCACGCCTTCTTCAAAGTCATAAACAATAGTTTCCTGTGCTGTCAGCGTTCCCGCAGAGAGCAACAGGGTGAATAGAAAAATGGGTACAAATCTTTTCATCGTACTCGGTTTTTGTAGTGAGAAAATTATATGGACAGGCCGGCGCGCCGCGGGCTCAGCGAATAGCAATAAACAGCTATACACTGCAGCCGCCGCTTACGCCGCGCAGTAGATCAAAAGCTAAAAAGGAAGTGGTACTAGCAGTCAAAAATAGGCTGAAGCCCCATCAAGCTAAGCTGCTTGTGGTGGGAAGGGGTGGCCTGAAATGTGGTATAGTCGGTTAACATGTGGTTTACGACTGCTTAATGAGATTTTTACAAAGGTAAATAATTTTTCGGCGCACCTCCTAATTTTTCTTTTCGTTTCCGCGCAGCAGCGCCCGCTTTGTACCTCTTTAAAAGCCTTCCCGGGCTGCTTTGTTTGGCAGTGCTGATAAAATTCCATATTTTTGCGAAAACGCATCGTAAAGTAAATGCAAATTTTGCAGACCATATCGCCGTCCAAATCCACCCGCTGCCAGCTTGAGACGCCCAGCCTCGCAGGCCTGCAGCCCATCTTTGACTGCTAGTCATCCGTTCCTCCTCCGCTGCCCCCGGCAGTCTTTTTTCCGAAAGCTTCAGATTCCAATAATTACCCCCTGCTGTACCTCCGTATAGCAGCCTAAAAATCATTCCTTATGGAAAAACGTATCCTCCTGGCCCTGGCCGGCATGCTGGCTGTGATCAGCCTGTCCGCCCAGGCCACCGTCACCGGAACCGTTACCGAAAGAGCACCGGGCAACCCGCCCCTGATCGGTGTCAGTATTTTCATTAAAGGCAATGCCTCAGTGGGCACCATCACCGGCATCGATGGCAGCTATGAGGTCAAAGCGCCTTCGCTCAACGACACCCTCGTTTTCTCTTATGTGGGCTACGATCAGCTGGAAGTGCCGATTGACGGGCGCACCACTATAGACATCACGCTCGGGCAATCCGCCGAACTGCTCGACGAAGTGGTCGTCACCGCCCTGGGCATCGAGCGCGAAAAGAAAGCCCTCGGTTACGCCGCGCAGGAAGTGGACAGCGAACAACTGACCAACTCCCGCGAAGGCAACCTGGTCAATGCCCTCAACTCCAAAGTGGCGGGCGTGCAGGTAACGAGCTCTTCCGGCAACCCGGGCGCCGCCGCCAATATCGTCATCCGGGGCCGTACCTCGCTGAACAATAACTCCCCGCTTTTCATTATCGACGGCGTGCCGATCGACAACAGCTTCGCGGGCTCCAATTTCACCGATCAGTCCAACCGCGCCATTGATATCAACCCGGACGACATCGAGAGCGTCAACATCTTGAAAGGCGGGGCAGCCACCGCGCTCTACGGCGTGCGGGCAGCCAACGGAGCCGTGGTCATTACTACCAAAAAAGGCAGTCAGAAAGGGGCTGGCATCACCTTTTCACAGTCCGTCACCTTTGATCAGGTCAACAAACTGCCACAGCAAC
>CAJXXJ010000626.1 GCA_913062745.1 uncultured Phaeodactylibacter sp. | reverse complement strand
CCAGGCCGAAAAGGGCACGCTTTTGAAGTTGTACCCATCGAGCCGCTGCATTGCTTTGAGGAATACCTGCGAGCAGAGGTCAGCTGCGAGGGCTTCCTCCGCAGTGCGGCGAAAGATGTACAGGAAAATTGCTTCGTAGTACCGGTCGTAGAGCGGGCGGAACATAGCAGGATCCTCTTGAGCAGCTTGTACTTCCAGCCACTCTTCCTGCATATCTTTCGCGGAGACGGTGCGTCTGGGCGCGCTCATCTGAACGGTTTTTGCAAGCGTACGGTTGATTTGCAAATTCGGAAGCATCAAATGTAAGTAATTTCCTGGTCTTCGCCTTGGGCTAAAAACCTCAGTTCCTGGGTTCGTGAATAAGTGGTGTGGGCAGTTTTGCTGCCCGTTTCAAGTCGGTTTGTCGTTCCGGTACAGGGTCAGCCCGTGAGGGCTTTGGTTTTTTCGGTGTATAAAAAAGGCCCCGGGGCATTACAAACTTTAGGAACATCGGAAAAACGTGAGCTCCCAAAGCGTTTGTGTTGTCCTCCTAATGCGGCATCTGCACATTGGTTACAGCTGCGGCCAAAAAAAAGCCGGCAGGCATCCACAGGCTGCTGTTTTTTCGTATATACCCTTGTATGAATAACCGGGTAGTCGTCTGTATTATCATATTGCTTGGTCTGGGTGCTGTTTCAGGCAAAACCCAAGCCCCTGCCGACAGCAGTGGGAGCAGCAGCCTGATCGCATTGCCTTTGGTGTTTTTGACGCCAGAGACGAGCTGGGGCTTCGGTGCTGCCGGGGTGTATACTTTTCGCCTGCCGGGCGAGCCTGCGCAGAGCCGGCCTTCGCAATTGCAGCTGGGCGGTGCCTATACCCTCGAAAATCAAATACTGGCCTACCTGCCGTTTCAGCTGTTCTGGCAGGGGGAGCGCTATAATGCCTACGGAGAGCTGGGCTACTACCGGTATACTTACTTCTACTACGGGATTGGCAACGGCTTTGAATCCTACGAAGGAGAACTGTTTGATCTGGCCTTTCCCCGGGTACGCCTCAACCTGGCGCGGCGGGCGCTGGGGCGCTGGTATCTGGGGCTTCGTTACTGGCTGGATGACAACAGTGTATCGGGCTTTGAACCGGGCGGCTTGCTGGAACAAAACGCTCCCGCGGGCAGTAGCGGTGGGCTGGTTTCAGGCGTCGGGCCGCTGGCTTTGCTCGATCAGCGCGACAACGTTTTTTACCCCACTTCCGGGCCTTACCTGGAAGCAGCTGTTTTGCACAACGCTGCCTGGACGGGCAGTGATTTCGCTTTTACGAAAGTGACGGTAGACGCCCGGCAGTACTGGAGCCGGGACAGCAGTTCCGTCTTTGCGCTCAATGCTTATTTGGAATTTAACGCCGGGCAACCCCCGTTCACGCATCTGGCGCTCATGGGCGGCACCCGGCGTATGCGCGGCTACTACGAGGGGCGCTACCGCGACCGGCACCTGATGGTGCTGCAGGGGGAGTACCGCTTTCCGCTGTTCTGGCGGCTCAAGGGCACAGTCTTCGGCGGGCTGGGCAATGTGGCGGGCGAGCTTAGCGGGTTTCGGCTCGATAATACGCGCTATACGCTCGGTGCCGGGCTGCGCTTCCTGCTTTTGCCGGAAGAGCGCGCACATGTACGGCTGGATTATGGTTTTGGAAATAACACAAGTGGCTTTTACCTCACTGTGGGGGAAGCCTTCTGAAAATAGACACCTATGACGATAAGTATCATTATTCCTACCTGGAATGAAGCGGAGAATATCGGCCCGCTGATCCGGCATTTACAACAGTATGCGGATGACCGCCTTTTTGAGATCATCGTCTCAGACGGTGGCAGCACCGATGACACCCTCGATATCGTCCGGCGAACAGGCGCTACCGCTCTGCGGTCTCCGCAAGCTGGCCGTGCCTGTCAGATGAACTACGGCGCAGCTCAGAGCAAGGGCGAAATTTTGTACTTCGTACACGCCGATACGCAGCCGCCCGGCTCCTATCTGGATGATATCCTGAAGGCGGTGGGGGAGGGTCACCCGATGGGCAGTTATCAATCCTGTTTCGACACGACGCACCCGCTGCTGCGCATCAATGCCTGGTTTACTCGTTTTGACTTTGCCTGGTGCCGGGGCGGAGATCAGTCTATTTTCATCACACGCCGCCTCTTTGAAGAGCTGGACGGCTACCGGGAAGACTACCGGATTATGGAAGAGTACGACCTGATCCGGCGGGCGCGTAAATCGCACCCCTTCCGTATTTTACCGAAAGCGACGCTGATTTCGGCGCGTAAGTATGAGGAGAACAGCTACTTCCGGGTGCAGGTAGCCAACCTGATCGTTTTTAACATGTTCCGCCTGGGCTTTTCGCAGGAGCGTATGGTACGCACTTACAGCCGCCTGCTGAAGTACCGCTAAAGCAGGGTATTATCGGCGGCCGGCCCAGGTAGGGGGTGAACTTCTTACGCCTGTATAGGAACAAAAGCTAAGTTCGGTTTACCTTTGCGCCCGGAAATATACCGTTGCGTAATGCTATACTACTTTGTCCGTCCGATTGCAAGGCTGGGATTACGGCTGTTTTACCGTAAGATTTATTTTTCTCACACAGAGCGTATCCCCCGGGATAAGCCGGTTATTCTGGCGGCCAACCACCCCACGGCTTTCATTGAACCCTGCTTGCTGGCCTGTTTTCTGGGCCGCCCGCTCTACTTTCTGGTGCGCGGTAATTTGTTCAAACAGCGTTTTTATGAGCTGTTGCTGCGCAGCCTGCACATGCTTCCGATCTTCCGGCTGAAGGACGGCGGCTACGGCAAGCTCAAGAACAATTACGCGACTTTCAAGGCGGTATTCAAAGCGCTGGAGCAAAACAAGACGGTGATGATACTGGCGGAGGGGAGCACCATTCAGTGCAAACGGCTGCGGCCGCTGCAAAAGGGGACCGCCCGCCTGGCACTAGGGGCACTTGACCACAATCCGGGCCTCAAGGAAGTGTATGTGGTGCCGGTGGGCGTCAACTTCACTTACGCCGACCAACCGCGCTCTAAAGTGATGGTTGACTTCGGAAAGCCGCTGCGGGCCAGCGACTACCTCGAGCAGTACCAGGAAAACACCAATCAGGGTATTATGGAATTGACACAGGCCCTTTTCCCGGCTATGGAAAGCCGGCTGGTTAATATCCCGAATGAACAGGACGAAGCATTGGGGGAGG
>CAJXXJ010000625.1 GCA_913062745.1 uncultured Phaeodactylibacter sp. | reverse complement strand
AGATACACATCCGAGGCGCCGCCGTTGTGGAAGTAGAAGGCACGCGCGTGCTCGAGAAAGCGGTCGACCACGCTGACTACGGTGATGTTCTCGCTCATGCCGGGTACACCGGGCACGAGCATGCAGATACCCCGGACGTTGAGCTTCACCTGCACCCCGCGTGGCAGCGCCGTATCGTGCCCGCCTTAGAGAAGACTTTCCCAAATGTTCAGTTTGTTATGACTACACATTCCCCTCAGGTGCTTAGCGAGGTCGGGCATGAAAATGTATGTATGCTGGAGCATTTTCAGCTGGTGAATCGTACGCCACATACGTTAGGGCGAGATTCTAATACTTTATTGCAAGATGTTTTTAATGTTTCCGAACGGCCGGAAGCTGCGCGCTCCGCATTTAGTCAGTTCTACCGCATCATGGATGATCCGGAGCGGCAGGAGGAGGCTAAAAATTTACTACAGGAAATGACCAAGCAATATGGAGAAGATGACCCCGACATTCAAAAGGCACGTTTACACTACGAATTTATGTACGAAGCATGAAGTACATTGCGAAAGATATTGATAACGAGCCAAGGTCATTGAAAGAAATCCGGTCGACTCCGGGGGCAGGTTTTGATGATTGTGAAAAAGGAGATATTCGCGAAGCGTTGCTCCGGGAGCAAGGGCATTTATGCGCTTATTGTATGGACCGGATCAGCGATAGAACCGGAAAAGACGGTCTGCCAAATATGAAAATAGAGCATTACAATGCCCAAAGTACTGCGCCAGACAAAAGATTGAGCTATCTGAACATGTTGGGAGTCTGCAGAGGGGGATATAAGGGGCCTTCCCATCTTCTCCATTGTGATGTTAGCCGAAAAAATCAGCCACTCTTGATTGATCCCCGGAAGAAGGACTGTGAACGACTGATAAAGTATACACCGTCGGGTGAAATTTTTTCTGATCATGAAACGGTTGACAACGACTTAAAGGAAACGCTTAACCTCAATATAAGGCCACTGCGTGATGGGCGGGCTGCTGCCATTCAAATAGCAAAACAGTCGCTTAAAGCTTATTCCGCAGGAGCAATTCAAAGGCAAATCAACAAGCTGGAGCAATTAAACCATAAAGGGCAGTACACAGAGTTCTGCCAGGCAGCCATATACATCCTTCGCAAGAAGTTGCGTCAATTATGAAGCTCTCCATCATCATCGTCAATTACAACGTCAGGTACTTTCTGGAGCAGGCGCTGCTTTCGGTGCGCCGTGCGTGCGCCGGGCTGGATGCAGAAGTCTGGGTAGTGGACAACAATTCGGTGGATGACTCGGTGCCGATGGTGCGCGAGAAGTTTCCGGAAGTGCGGCTGATTGCGAACGAGGGCAACCCTGGCTTCTCCATTGCCAACAATCAGGCGATCCGGCAATCCGCCGGAGCATACGTACTGCTGCTCAACCCGGACACGGTGGTGGAGGAAGATACCTTCCAGAAATGCATCGAATTCATGGATGCGCACCCGGGAGCCGGTGGCCTGGGCGTGCGGATGATAGACGGCAGCGGCGCCTTCCTGCCGGAATCCAAGCGGGGCTTCCCTTCGCCCTGGGTGGCGTTTTGCAAGACCGTCGGGCTATCGCGCTTGTCCCCCAAGTCGCGCCTGTTCAACCACTATCACCTGGGCTACCTCGGGGAATGGGAAACCAACGAGGTGGAAGTCCTGGCTGGCGCTTTCATGTTTATGCGGCGCTCCGTGCTGGAAGAAATCGGGCTGCTGGATGAAGCCTTCTTTATGTACGGCGAGGATATCGACCTGTCTTACCGCATCATACAGGGCGGTTATAAAAACTACTACTTTCCGGAGACGACCATCATTCACTACAAAGGCGAGAGCACCAAAAAGGGCAGCCTCAACTACGTCAAGGCCTTTTACCAGGCCATGATCATTTTCGCCCGCAAGCACTTCGAAGGTCGGCAGGCGCGGCTGTTTGTCTGGATGCTGCAGCTGGCCATTTACCTGCGGGCCAGCCTGACTGTTGTGAGCAATTTTATCCGCAGAGCTTACCTGCCGTTGCTCGATGCCGGGCTGATGTACAGCGGGCTGGTATTGATTAAGGACTTCTGGGAAAACTACCACTTCAATGATCCGGACTATTACCAGGAAACGGTACTGTACTTCAACTTCCCGCTGTACACCCTGATCTGGCTGCTGGGGGTTTTCTTCAGCGGGGGCTACGATGAGCGGTACAATCTGCGGCGCCTCATCCGGGGGCTGCTGGTGGGTACGATCGTGCTGCTGGCGGTCTACGGCCTGCTCGACCTGGAGTACCGGCCCTCGCGGGCGTTGATATTGCTGGGGGCAGCCTGGGCGCTGGGCGCTACCACCGGCCTGCGGCTGCTGATGCACTTCTGGCAGCACCGCAGTTTCCGCCTGCAGGAGGTACAAAGCCACAACCTGGTCATTGTGGGCAGCCTGGAGGAGAGCGAGCGGGTGCTGCAACTTTTGCACAAAGCAGAAGTCTCCAAAAACTTCATCGGCACAGTAGCTGCTGAGGCCGCACCGGACCGCACGCACTACCTCAGCGGGCTGCCACAGCTGGGCGAGGTCGTGCATATCTACGGGGTGCAGGAGCTCATCTTCTGCTCGCGCGATGTCAGCACACAAGATATTATGGAGTGGATGTCCCGCCTGGGCCCGGCTATCGACTATAAGATTGTGCCGAAAGAAAGCATGAGCATCATCGGCAGCAGCTCCAAAAATACCGCCGGGCAGCTCTACACCATCGATATTCAGTACAATATCGCCCAGCCCATGAGCCGCCGCAACAAGCGGGTGCTCGACCTCTTGCTGTCTGCCGCCCTGCTGCTCACTTTTCCCCTGCAGCTTTTTGTAGTGAAAAAGCCGATCGGCCTGCTGCGCAATCTGTTTTCCGTGGCCTTCAACCGGCGGAGCTGGGTAGGCTATGCGCCTACTCATCAGGCCAATATCCGCCTGCCCCGGCTTAAGCCCGGCGTGCTTTCCCCCCTCGATGGCCTCCGGCTGCGCTCCCTAGACGAACCGACCCGGCAGCGCCTCAACTTCCTTTACGCCAAAGATTACCAAACCGGCAAGGATGTGGATGTCATCTGGCGGGGGTGGCGGCGGCTGGGGAATTAGAAGTAAAGCCAGGTGCAGTGTTTTTCCCTGCGATTCGTCCTGCGCCTGACATTGAGAAAAAGTCATATTTTTTGTAAAAAAAATGGC
>CAJXXJ010000624.1 GCA_913062745.1 uncultured Phaeodactylibacter sp. | reverse complement strand
CAGGTGAGTGAGGTAGAAAACAGGCAGGCCGCCCCGTTCAAAGCGGCCTGCCTGCCACAGCGTTTAGCGGAAGTTCAGCTCTTTCGTAAAGATGCCGTCTACCAGGGAGTCCTGGGCTTCCTGCGTAATCCGGATATCGCGGCGGATAAGCTGGCTGCGGGAAGAAAATATGCCGAGCCCGCCCTCTACGTTGGTGTACACCGGTATATTTTGTGCACTTGTGATGCCGATATTGGCATTAGAGATGTCCACCAGGTCACGCACCTCCTGCCCGCCGGCAGTCACGATAATATCGAGGCCGTCGAGCAGGCGGATTTCGCCCTGCGAAGGCTCAATCTGGCTGGCCAGGAAGCCGTAGAACGACTCGCCGCGCACCTCTACGCTCTGACGGCTGGCACTGGGGTCGCGCAGCAGGTCGTCGGCAATCGGCCATACCAGCTGCCGTTCCTGAAAATCAGAAATGTCCTCCGGTGTGGATTCCCGGTAACGGATGATAACGCGCACGTCAAAAATTTCCGCTTCCGGGCTCGGGCGCCAGGTGATGGCCTGCACCTGATTGTAATCCCAGCGGCTGATGCGGATACTGGGAGAAGGAAAAGAGGTGGTGTCAATCTGCCCTACGATAGTTGTAGTTGCCGTAGCCGGCTCCTCCACTTCGCTGCGGTTGATGCGCAGGCGTACGCGGTCGCCGCCCTGCAGGTCAATCGCTTCCGCATCAAGGCGGTAGAGTACATTTGGCTCGTTGGCAAAAACGCCCTCGTCTTTGGGCAGGCCGGCTTCTGTGCCGTTGATGCGCTGTAGCGGAAAGACCTCTCCCGTGCCGAGGTGTTCGATCTCCACGCTTACGTCATCACCGTAGTAAATAGAGTCGGTAATGCCGGCAATCTCTATCGCGTTGCCGTCCGGCTCCAGAAAAACCTTCTGCACCCGTACATAGTGCACGCTGTCAGCAGCAGACAAAAAGGCATAGACAACAGGGATGTCTTCCCATTCGGCTTCCAGATCCACCTCGGTGGAACAGGAGGCAAAGAAGAGCCCGAGCGGGCTGAGGAAAAAGAGGAATTTCAGTACTTTCATCGAGTAGTTAAATTTAAAACTTGCCAAAGGTAGGCCTTTTACCAGAAGAATTCCAACGGGGCCCGTCGGGCATTGACGTTCGCAAGACGAATTTCCCCTTCGTGGAAAAGCTGCTATATTGTGCGCCGAATCAGACCAACAAGCACATGTCCATCAATAAAGACGTAAAGCGGATGACCACGCATGTCATCCAAAGCATGAAGGAACAAGGCGAAAAAGTCACAATGCTTACTGCCTATGACTACTCCATGGCGCGTATCCTCGATGAGGCGGGTATCGATATTCTGCTGGTCGGCGACAGCGCTTCCAATGTAATGGCGGGGCATGAGACAACGCTGCCCATCACGCTGGATCAGATGATCTATCATGCCTCCTCCGTAGTGCGGGCGGTAAAACGGGCGCTGGTGGTGGTAGACCTGCCCTTCGGTTCTTATCAGGGCAATTCCCGGATTGCGCTGGAGTCCACCATCCGTATCATGAAGGAGTCCGGGGCGCATGCCATAAAGCTGGAAGGCGGAGCGGAGATCGAGGAGTCGATCCGCCGTATCCTTTCTGCCGGCGTGCCGGTGATGGGCCACCTGGGCCTGACGCCGCAGTCGATCTACAAATTTGGCACCTACACCGTACGCGCCCGGGAGGAAGCGGAAGCGGCCAAGCTTCTGGAAGATGCGCAGTTGCTGCAGGACCTGGGCTGTTTTGCGTTGGTCCTGGAAAAGATTCCGGCGCACCTGGCAGCCAAGGTGGCACAGCGTGTGGATATCCCGGTTATCGGCATCGGTGCCGGGCCGGAAGTGGACGGGCAGGTGCTGGTCACGCACGATATGCTGGGCATCACCAAAGACTTTAAGCCGCGTTTTCTGCGCCGTTACCTGGAGCTGTTCGAGGAGATGCGCAAGGCAGCGCAGCAGTACAAGGAGGATGTACGCAGCGGGGATTTCCCGAATGAAAAAGAGCAGTACTAAGCCTGCTTCTGCAACTGAGAAATATCACCCTGAGTGGTTGAGAATACTCACTTGGCCGGGTACAGATTTAGGCCACTTTTGGCGTATCGGAAACATAAAATTTGTGCTGATGCAAAACGCCAAAGAACTTAGAGAGGCGCTCGAAGGCCTCGGAATCAAAAATCCTGCCGCGATTAAGTACAATCTGCTGCCGGAAGAACTCATTGAAGAAACCCTGTGCAAAGATCAGGGCGTTCTCGCTGACAACGGGGCCCTCTGCATAAGCACTGGAAAATTCACTGGCCGCTCGCCCAAAGACCGCTTTATCGTTAAGGATGAAGTGACCAAAGACCGGGTAGACTGGAATGCGATCAACGTGGCTTTCGACCCGGAAGACTACGACCGCCTGCGCGCTAAGATCGTCCGTTACTTTACGGACAAAGATGTGTATGTACGGGATGTGCAGGCTTGCGCAGACCCGCAGTACCGTACCAATATTCGCATCATCAACGAGTATCCCTGGAGCAACCACTTTGTCTACAACATGTTCCTGCGCCTCAGCGAAGCGGAGCTGGAAGGCTTTGACCCGGAGTGGACGGTAATCAACGCGCCGGGCTTCCTGGCGGACCCGGAGGTGGACAATACCCGGCAGCCCAACTTCTCTATCATCAACTTTGGAAAGAAAGAGGTGATTGTAGGCGGTAGCGGCTACACGGGAGAGATTAAGAAGGGCGTATTTTCTGTGCTCAACTTCCAACTGCCCGCTTTCCGGGACCTGCTGACGATGCACTGCTCTGCTAACGTAGGCAAAGACAAGGATGCCGCCGTATTCTTCGGCCTGAGCGGCACCGGTAAAACCACCCTCTCCGCCGACCCCAACCGGGAGCTAATCGGTGATGATGAGCATGGCTGGGGCGATAACGGCATCTTCAACTTTGAAGGAGGCTGTTACGCTAAAACCATTGACCTGACCCGCGAGAAGGAGCCCGAAATTTTTGACGCTATCAAGCACCACGCGATACTGGAGAACATTCAGTTTTTCCCCAATACCCGCAAGGTGAACTACGAGGATGACACGATCACCCTCAATACCCGGGTCTCTTACCCGATTTATCATATTGAGAACCGGGTAGAGCCTGCTATGGCTGGCCATCCAAAGAATATCTTCTTTCTGACGGCAGATGCATTCGGCGTGCT
>CAJXXJ010000623.1 GCA_913062745.1 uncultured Phaeodactylibacter sp. | reverse complement strand
GCACCGTGGGCGCAGCAAGCGGGAGTATGCAGCTAAAATTGGGATTGTACTGGAAGAGGCTGATGAAAGCTTATTTTGGCTGGAGATACTGGAGGAAGGAGGGCTTTGCCCGCAGGAGCTGGAAGCTGATTTGCAAAAGCTAAAACAGGAAGCGAACGAGCTGACTGCCATATTTGCAACTATACACCGGAAGTTCAGGCCATGACAAAGGCATTTCCTATTTCCTATTTCCTATTTAACAGTTTCCTATTTCTTATTTCATATTTGGCAGTTTCCTATTTCATATTTAACAGTTTCCTATTTCCTATTTGGCAGTTTCCTACTTCCTATTTAACAGTTTCCTATTTCATATTTAAAAAAGATGCACGTAGTACTTAATTCATATGGGACTTCATTGCAGCGCGAAGGCGGCCGGTTTGTCGTTTATACGCAGGAGGGTAAAGATTACATCGTACCCGATCAGGTGCGGACGATCTCAGTAAGCAAGGGAGCCAAGATCAGCTCAGATGCGGTCTTGCTGGCCATTGAGCATGAGATCGACCTGATGTTCGTGGATGGGAAAGGCTCGCCCAAGGGCCGGGTGTGGAGCGTAAAGTATGGCTCCATTGCTACCATCCGGAAAAACCAGCTGGAGTTTATTTTTAGCCCGAAGGCAGTGGACTGGGTCAAGCAGCTGCTGGCTTATAAAATGGATACCCAAATCGCCTTGCTGCTGGCTATGGACCCGGAGGCAGAATCCAGCCGCCAATTATTGCAGCGGGCCATTAATGCCCTTGAAGACCATAAACAAAAGCTCCTGCGGCTGGAAGGCGAGGTGGTCGCAGATATCGCCCCGTCGGTCCGTGGGTGGGAAGGCGCTGCCTCAAGGCGCTACTTTCAGGCTATTTCGTCTGTGCTGCCAGAAGCTTATCAGTTTTCCGGGCGCTCGCAGAACCCGGCTACAGACCCCTTCAATGCCCTGCTCAATTATGGCTACGGTATGCTCTACGGCAAAGTAGAGGGCGCGTTGATCAAGGCAGGCATTGACCCCTATGTAGGCATTTTTCACCGGGATGACTATAACCGGCCGGTACTCGTATTCGATGTGATTGAGCGTTACCGGGTTTGGGTAGACTACGTGGTGATACAGCTATGCCGTCAGGAAGTATTTCCGGAAGAATGTTTCGTAGAGCGCAATGGCGCCATCTGGCTCGAAGGCCTGGGGAAACGCATCCTTATTCAATCGGTAAATGATTATCTGGCAGAAGTCGTCTCCTATGATAATATGGAACGCTCCCGCGGGGTACACATTCAGCAGTATGCGCACAAACTGGCCCGGTTTTTTCAAAATAGCAGCCTATGATACAACTACAATTTGGCCGGAAGATAACGAGTATAGAAGAGGAATTGCAATTGGTAAGCCTGGACCGTTTGTACCAGGGGATCCGCCACCCTAAGCCACAGCTGCTCAATCAGATCAAGCGGCTGCGAATGGTAAGGGCGATGGACCCTAAGCAATACGCCCGGCTGAAAAAAGACTTGCCCTATTTTGTTTGCGGGCGCTTCCATCCTGCCTACCGGCGCAAAGACAATTTCTCCAGTATTGAGTGTTTTGTCATTG
Organism: uncultured Phaeodactylibacter sp.; assembly: GCA_913062745.1. Classification (GTDB taxonomy): domain Bacteria; phylum Bacteroidota; class Bacteroidia; order Chitinophagales; family Saprospiraceae; genus Phaeodactylibacter. Next base: position 1,615 of record CAJXXJ010000623.1, on the reverse strand, counting down.
ACTTAGACCATTTTGAAGGCAGTGGGCTGAAGCGTGACGAAGTGGCGGAGGCGATGCGGTCGGACGAACGGGTGGTACTGGTGTTTACCTCTCCAGGTGGTGACGGGCTGAAGGTGCTGTTCCGCATGGAGGAGCGTTGTTTCGACCCCGGGCTTTACAGCTATTTTTACAAGGCTTTTTTGCACAAGCTGATACAGCAGTACGATTTGGGCAAAGTAGCAGACCTGGCTACACATGATGTCTCCCGGGCTTGTTTTCTCAGTGTAGATAACGAAGCCTACTTCAACCCCGGTGCACTGCCCGTGCGCCTTTCGCAGTATTTCGACCCTCTCGCACCGGATAGCACCCGGGAGGTACACACTGCGCAGAAGGCGCTGGAGAAAGCACAACCCGAAGCAGTGGTGGCCAAGCCTGAAAAAGAACCACTTTCAGAGGAGACCCTGGAAGCCATCAAGCGAAAGCTCAATCCCAACTTCCGGCCCCGAAAGCCCAAAAAAGAGGCCTATGTGCCGCCCGAGCTGGAATCTCAGATCCCTGTGCTGAAGCAAAAACTGGAGGCCGTAGATATACTGTTGCGCGAAGCGGTGTCGATCAGTTACGGCAAGCAGCTCAAGCTGGAGGCAGGCCCTTTGCTGGCAGAGGTGAATATCTTCTTCGGTAAGCGAGGCTTCTCAGTCGTAAAAACGACGAAGACAGGCACTAACCCGGAGCTCGCAGAATTGGCCTGCCAGGTGATTATGGAGCATTTATTGCCGGAAGGCCCAACCGAATAAACCGACCACTATGGCGAGGCCCAGGAAAGTGACCTATAATCTAAAGGAAAAGCTTGAGAAATTGCAGGATGCGGGACTGACGCCCCCGAAGGCAGAGGGCATCCCTATGGTAGCGGATGATCAACCGCTGCTTACGCTAAATGAACGAATCCGGGATATTTTACAACTGGTGCGGCAGCCCACAGAAAACGCCTATGATATGACCTACCTGGTAATGTATGACATCGAAGACAACCGAGTGCGGACCCACATCGCAAAGTATTTACTCTCCAAAGGCTGTATCCGAATTCAGAAATCAGTCTACATGGCGCGCACCCACCAAAAAGTATTTACGGAGATCAACGACACCCTGAAGGACGTACAGGCCGCTTATGATAATCATGACAGCATTCTGCTCGTGCCCATTCAGTCCAGTACAGTAAGCAGTATGAAGATCATCGGTAAAGACATACAGGTGCAATCTTTAATAGATCCGCCAAACACCTTATTTTATTGATCCAAAAGGGAACTCAAACTCAGTTTTTTTCGTATCTTAATGCAGTCCGGCGGCTGTAAACCGTACAGCTGTTCGGTTTCATTTTAGTGCTTATTAGCAGTATGTTTTTTGAAAAAACCCCTGTTAAAAAGTGTTAAAATTTTCAGTTCTTTGACATTAACTGGTTGATTTTCATAAAATTACAGAAGTTGCTGTCAGAGCACATATCCAGTCCAGAGTAGGATTAAGACCCATAAACAAGGGATTATCTAAACTTTTAGATAAAGTCAGAGCACATATCCAGTCCAGAGTAGGATTAAGACACCAGAGGTTTTCTACTATGTCATGATAAACTAAGCTTGTCAGA
>CAJXXJ010000622.1 GCA_913062745.1 uncultured Phaeodactylibacter sp. | reverse complement strand
TTGAAGCTGCGGTCCACCTCTATTTCCTGCCCGTCGGTGGTCGTACGGCGCAGCGTGCCGCTGGCAATCCCAATCCTGCGGCTGAAGAAAGGCCGGCTGCTGGGAAAACCGAAACGGCCAAATAAATCCTCATTTTCCAGAAAAAACTGCCGGCGCTCCGGGAAGAACAGCTCGAAGCGGCTCAGGTTAGTGATTTGCCGGTCCACATCCACCTGGCTGAAGTCCGGATTAAAGGTGAGGTCGAGGTTGAGTGATGGGGTAACGGCGATCTTTACGTCTCCACCTGCATTCAGGTTGGTTTCAGAAGGCAGGCGGAACTCCCGGTCCTCTTCTACCGCAGCGATGGTGTAGGGGATGAGGGAAATATTGAGCCCGGGGTCCGGCGGAGCAGCAGTCCAATCGACAGCCCGGGTAAAGGCCAGGGTATTGATGCCAAATTGCCGGGGTACCGGGCCCCAGCTCGAGCGCTCGTTTTGCGCCACCGAAATACGGGTGAAGTTGAACCGCCACTGGTTTTGCCCACTACTCCGCCGGTAGCGCAGCGTTTTGAAGGGAATTGCGATCTCCACCACCCAGCGGTCTGGGTAGTTGCGTACCCGCGAGTACCATTTGTTATCCCAGTCCCGCGCCACGTTGGTGCCGTTGTCAATGAGCGCCTCCCGACGTACATTGAGGGGCGTTACCGCAAAGTGAAAGCCATTGATCTTATCCTGGAAGGGGTCAATATTGACGGCGAATTCGTCACTCGGCCCGATACCGAAATCGCGCCGCAGAGAGGTCACGATGTAGGAAGACTGCGGCTGATAGACCACCGCGCCGATGTACAGCGCATTATCGTCAAAAGCCAGGCGCACTTCGGTGCGCTGCGTAGCGTAGGAGGTATCAAAGGGGAAATTCTGGTAAAAGCTGTCCGCCACCGTAGCCTGCTGCCAGACCGCCTCATCGAGTACGCCATCCAGCCGCATCTGCTCCTCTGCGCGGTGCACCAGCAAACCGGATGGCACGCCCTGCGCGTACAGGGGAGCACTACAAATCATCACCAACAAAACAACGACAACCACGACGGGTGCTTTCAACCTCATGGGATCACAGGAATTATTAGGTTAGCCCTACTGAAGTTTGCTGTTCGCAGCCAGCAGTAGGGCTACATTTTTTGGTTAAGGCTAGCAGAGCAGCTTTTGACTACTCCTCGTTCATATTGTGGAAAACATTGGTTACGTCCTCGTCTTCCTCCATTTTCTCGATCAGCTTGATCACGTCTTCCACTTCCGAATCTTCCAGATCTTTGTAGTGGCCGGGGATACGGATAAGCTCGGACTCCTTCAGCTCCAGGTCAAACTCCTCCAGACCCTTTTGCAGGTTGCCAAAGTCTTCAAACTCGCACTGCAGAATCAGCTGATCGCCGTCCACGCGCAGCTCCTCCAGGCCGTAGTCGATCAGCCCCAGTTCCAGCTCTTCCGGGTCCTGCCCTTCTTTAGCGATTTTGAAGATGCCTTTGCGGCTGAACATGTAGTCCACCGAGCCAGAGACGCCCAAAGAGCCCCCGTACTTACTGAAAATATGGCGAACGCTGGCTACCGTACGGGTGGGGTTGTCCGTAGCTGTTTCCACCATCAGCGCCACGCCGTGCGGGGCGTAGCCTTCGTAGACCAGCTCCTCATAGCTTTCTGCGTCCTTGGAGCTCGCTTTTTTGATGGCGTTCTCCACGTTCGTCTTGGGCATGTTCGCTGCCTTGGCGTTCTGAATGGCCAGGCGCAGGCGCGGGTTGTATTCCGGGTCCGGGCCACCATCGCGCACAGCGATAGCGATTTCGCGGCCAATGCGCGTAAAGGTCTTGGCCATACTGGCCCAGCGTTTCATTTTCCGCTCTTTGCGGTATTCAAATGCGCGTCCCATAGCTGCAGCATTTTAGATTGCGAAATTAAAAATCCGTGCAAAATTAGAATTTCCGGGCTAGCTTGCTAAGGAAGTCGGAAAAAAATAGAACGCCCGAAACGGCCTTCTTTGCAAAAAGGCAGTGAAATAACAGCCCCGTCTACCTGAATTGTTTTATTTTTCGCAACCAAAGCACCAATCTGAGGCCCTATGCGACTGGTCCTGATACGATTACTCCACTCCTGCCTGCCACGGCCGCGCCTGCTTGACGCCTGGCAACGGCCGTGTCTGTACTCCTCCCGGCCTGCCGCAGCCCGGGCAGCCGACCCTTTGTACAGGGCCCCGGTGCTACCAGGCAACCTTATTTTAATGAAACTTTTCAACCACAATAAATACCTGCTTCCAAAACCATGGAATACCTTGTTATTGACCTCGAGATGTCGGGCGACGACCCCAGCTACCACGATGTAATCGAAATCGGTGCCGTACTGTACACCGATAATTGGGTGGAGCTCGGGCGCTACCAAAGCTACGTCTACCCGGAAAACGAGGAAGCGTTCTCCAAGCCTTCAGAAGAGGTCCACGGATTGTCGCTGGAACAGCTCAAAGATGCGCCTATGCTGGATGATGTGCTGCCGGAGTTTGAAGCCTGGGCACTGAAGCTGCGCAATGTTCAGCCCGACCCTTTTGACAACAGCCAGAAGCTTAAGCATACCATGATTGCCGGGCTGGGCATCGTCAACGACTTTGCTTTCCTGCGGGCAGCGTACGGCATCATCAACCGCCGTTGGCCGTTCAGCTACCGCATGCTTGATATGCAGTCGCTGACGCATGTTCTGTTCCCCATCTTCGAAAGCGCTGGCCACAAAGTGCCGCACCGGCAGAGCCTGGCCGCTATTGCTGCCCACTTCGGGCTGGAGCGGGAAGGCGAAGACCACAGCGCTGTGGAAGATGCTGTGCTGACCGGGGCTTGCTTCCAGGAATTGATGAAGCTGGTGGAAGAACTGCAGGTGAGGAAGCGATAGCAAGCTGTTATCCCTCCTCACTTCGGGCCAGGCCCTCCTTGTACACCCGCAGACAACGCTCCCGGGCTTGTTTGTGGTCCACGATTGGCTCCGGGTAGCGGTCGGTACCGAACTCCGGCACCCACTTTTTGATGTAGGTGAAGTCCTTATCGAATTTCTTCTGCTGCGAGTAGGGGTTGAAAACCCGAAAATAAGGCGCTGCGTCCGTCCCGCTGCCGGCTGCCCACTGCCAGCCACCGTTATTGCTCGCCAGCTCAAAGTCCAGTAGCTTGCGGGCAAAGTAAGCTTCGCCCCAGCGCCAGTCGATCAGCAAGTGCTT
>CAJXXJ010000621.1 GCA_913062745.1 uncultured Phaeodactylibacter sp. | reverse complement strand
CGGGGACGGGAGCTCCTGCGTCAGGAGCCCCCCAAACTGTACATTTGCGGGCATTCTCATATCCTTAAAGTGATGCCGGACGAGCGGCTCGGGCTGCTGCACATCAACCCCGGCGCGGCAGGTAACCATGGCTTTCACAAAGTTAAAACCATTGTGCGCTTCTCCCTGCAGGCAGGCAGCATTACAGACCTGCAGGTCGTGGAATTGGGCAAGCGGGGAGCGCTCACTTAAACAAACAAATTAGGCATGAAGAAATTTCCGGATACGCTGGTAATTATCCTGGGCATTATGGTAGTATTCATCGCCCTGACGTGGCTGGTGCCGGCAGGTGAGTTTGAACGCGCTGAAATCAACGGCCGGATGGTCATCGTAGCTGATTCTTACACCACTGTAGAACCCAATCCGCAGGGCTTGGGCGCTTTTCTGATGGCCCCGATCAAAGGCTTTATCTCTGCAGCGCAGATCATTGCTTTTGTATTTCTGGTGGGAGGTGCCTTCGGGATCATCACAAAGACCGGAGCGATAGACGCAGGCCTGCAAAACATCATCCGCTTCAGCGAGCGGCACCCAAAGTACCGCCACTGGATCCTGCCGGTAGTCATTACGCTCTTCTCGCTGGCGGGCGCCACCTTTGGCATGAGCGAGGAGGTATTGGTATTTGTACTGATCACAATACCGCTGGCGCTGGCGCTGGGCTACGATTCGCTGACCGGCGTGGCGGTTTCTTTTGTAGGAGCTGGCCTGGGCTTTGCCGGCGCTTTTATCAACCCCTTCACCATAGGCGTGGCGCAGGGCATTGCAGAACTGCCGCCGGCCAGTGGCATGGGCTACCGGCTGGTAGTGTGGGTCGTCACCACAACTATTGGCATTGCCTACATCATGCGCTACGTGCTACGGCTGGAGAAAGACCCGACCCGCAGCCTGGTTTACGAGATCGACCAACAGCGGGAGGCCGGGCAGCTGGAACAGGCCGAAAGTATTGAGTTTACCAGCCGGCGGAGCATGGTGCTGCTGGCGCTGGCCGCTTCACTATTGCTTTTGGTGTTTGGCGTCAGCCAGTGGGGCTGGTACATCAATGAAATCGCCGGGCTGTTTATCGGCCTGGGCCTGGTGGCAGGACTGGTCTCCCGGCTTGGCCTGGAAGATGCAGTGGAAGCGTTCAAGGATGGGGCCAAGGACATGATGACGGCCGCCTTAGTGATCGGGCTGGCTAAGGGGCTGATTGTTATCGCGGAAGATGGCAAAATTATCGATACTCTGCTCAGCAGTATGGCCGGACTGTCGGAAGGTTTGCCCAAAACGGTGACGGTAGAAGTGATGTTTCTGTTTCAGACGCTGCTGAACTTTTTTGTGCCCTCCGGGTCCGGGCAGGCGGCGCTGACGATGCCTATCATGGCGCCACTGAGCGACCTGCTGGGAATAAGCCGGCAAACGGCGGTGCTCGCTTTCCAATTTGGCGATGGCCTGTCCAACCTCATCATCCCGACGAGCGGGGTGACAATGGGTGTACTGGCCATCGCGCGTATTCCTTACAATATTTGGGTCAGGTGGTTCCTGCCCTTGTTTATTATTTTGGTGGTAGCGTGCATGCTGATGCTGCTGCCACCGGTGCTGTTCTTTAACTGGCAGTAGGGATTACTGCGCTTCTGCGTTCAGAATGCTTAGCACATCCTGGGTGATATCAAAGCTATCGCGTGCGCCGAGTACACCGGAACCCTGTCCGTACTGCAGGATGTAGTCATATCCGCGCACGTCCCGCAGGCTGTCCATGAGGCTCATAAGGCGGTCGCGAAACTGCGTGGACAGTTGTTGCTGCTCTGCGCCGAGTGTTTGGGAAAGCTGTTCCTGCTCCGCCAGCAGGTTCTGTTGTTTTTTGCCCAGGCGTTGTTCTTCAGCGGCGATCTGATTAGGCGCCAGGAGGCCCTGCTGCACTTTGGCCTGCACTTCACGAAATTCTTTTTCCAGCGCCTGCATCCGCTGATTAATCCGCTGTGAAGCCTCCTGCTGACGGGCGGCAAGCGCTTCCTGCTTCTCGCGGAAGTCGGTATAGTTTTGCAGCAGCGTATCTACATCAAGATAGACAATATCAAGTGTTTCTGTAGAAGACGAAGTGGTTGCAGCGGGGGCACTGCCTGCATTCTGCTGCCCGATCTGGGTAAACAGGTAAATCACAGCGATAATCAGGATGGCATTTAGTGCCAGAGAAATATTGGCTTTCATGTTTGTTAAATTTTGCGCAAAGGTAAGCCTATTGCCCTTCTGGTGGTAGGTTCTGTTCAAATTATTGTGCAAGCAGCAGGGTGTCGCCGGGCAGCAGGATGCTCAGTTCCAGCCCTTTGCCTCCCAGCAGCCCCGATTGTGCGCGGGTGCTGTCGGCCGGGTTGCGCAGTACCACGACCTGCCAGTCGCCGGCCACGCGGGCCCGCTGCTCTCCTTCCACGATGAAGGCCGTGGATTCGTCAATACCGACACCAATCTGCCCGGGTTGCTCGAGCACGGCGGCGATCAGCCGGTTCATTCGCATGCGGTAGATGAAGTGCTGGTCTACGATCGCTTGCGGCAGCAGCCCCAGGCCGCTGCTGTAGATGAGGTTGTCCGCTTCGATGGTCCGGAAATCACCTGTGTATTCAGGGTGTTTCTTTTCGTCACCGGTGATCATGGTTTCGCTCATTACAGCTGCGCCAGCGCTCGTGCCGGCGATGGTAGCTCCTGCCTCATAGGCCGACCGAATGGCGGACTCCAGCTCGTTGCCTTCCACGACCTCCATAAATTTGCGCTGATCGCCGCCGGTGATGTAGATGAGGGTTGCATCGCGCAGGGAATCCACAGCTGCAGCCGGCCGCTCTCCGGGCTGAAAGTCATAGACCCGAAAACGATCGGCTGGCAGGCCCAGCTCGGTGAACTGGCGTACAGCGTAGTGGGCGGCAGTATCCGGCTCGCTGCTCGACATCGGCAGAATGACAGCGTAGCCGCTGCTGTCTATGCCGGAAACGGCGACGAGTTCCTGCACCAAGGCAGGAGGGCGCTTGCCTCCGCCAATGATAAAGAGTGCACCTTTGGGATGGACGGCTTCCGTTTCGGTTTTTTCCGCCATTTGCCCGGCGGGCTCACAGGCCAGTACCGCAATTGCTAAAAACAGGGTGGTCAGGGAAAGTATTCTCATGGCTTTATCCGCTTTTGTGCCGGGAATATAGCAATAATTACGGCAGGCCGGCACTTTGCGG
>CAJXXJ010000620.1 GCA_913062745.1 uncultured Phaeodactylibacter sp. | reverse complement strand
TGAGCGCCCTCCCGGTAATCGTAGTAGCCGCGGCCCGATTTGCGGCCCAGGTAGCCGGCCTCGGCCAGTCGCTTTTGGGTGAAGGCCGGTTTGTAGCGCGGATCGTAGAAGAAGGACTGAAAGACCGTCTCGGTTACCTTGTAGTTGACATCATTGCCGATATAATCCATGAGCGTGAAAGGGCCCATGCGGAACCCGCCGATTTCGGTCATCGCCCAGTCGATGGTGGCGGCATCGGCAAAGCCTTCTTCCAGCAGGCGCAGGGCTTCTCCGTAGAAGGGGCGCGCTACCCGGTTGACGATGAAGCCGGGCGTATCCTTAGCCACTACGGTGGTTTTGCCCCAGCTTTTGATCAGTTCGCAGGAGCGGTCAAGCACGCTTTCATCCGTTTGTATAGCGGGAATGATTTCCACCAGCTTCATGAGGGGAGCCGGGTTGAAGAAGTGGATGCCGAGTACGCGGCCGGGATCCTTACAGACCGCGGCAATGGCGGCGATGGATAAAGAAGAGGTATTGGTGGCGATGATACAGTCGTCCGGGACAATCAGTTCGAGCTGTTCGAAGACATTGCGCTTCACTTCCAGGTCTTCGATAATTGCTTCAATGATTATGCCCGGGTTTTTGAAGTCGTACAGGCTGTCGACATAATGAATGCGTTCCTGTATCTGCCCGGCTTCTTTGGCCGTAAGGCGCTCTTTCTCCACCAGCCGGCTCATGATTTTAGCCAGCTTGTCTTTGGAGCGCTGCAGTGCGTCCGGATTATTATCGTACAAAAAAACGGTATGCCCGGCCGTGGCTGCTACCTGGGCAATACCGCTGCCCATAGCACCACTGCCGATGATTCCTACTTTGATCATGGTTTTATTGGTTCGTTTGGCCGGAAGGTACAAAAAAATAGTCTTTGCGCTTCTTACAAACGATCCACCACAAGAACCGAAAACGGGCTTCACAGGTCCATTAAGAATAATAAAGGTATGATGCAAGGTCACACTACTAGACATTTTTCAAAAGGGATTGATTTTTTCAGCCTCCGCACGCCCCCTAGCCCCCTAAAGGCGGGAACTGCAGCCCGCAAAAATCAATCCCTTTTACTCATGAAATCCAGTTTGTCTAGTGGTTTGATGCAAGGTAAAGCCTGGGTAGTGAGCATATTAGGGTTGATAATGAATACTGCCCTGTCTGGGCAGGCTTTGCTTAGCGGGAGGGTAGAAGATGCAGTCAGTGGAGAGGGGATCCCTTACGTCAACTTGCTGAACCTTTCGGACCGTACTGGTGCAACTACTGATGAAAACGGGGTATTTAGCCTGGACGCCCGAATGTTTCCCTGCACCGTGCGTGTGTCTGCAATTGGCTACCTGACGGATACGATTATAACCGACTCTGCGGCCCGAATCCTGCTAAGGCTGCAGCCTGCGCGCACAGATTTGCCGATGGTGGAAGTAAGGGCCCGCAGCCCTTTGCGTCAGCTAAGCCCGGATGGACAATTACCTTTCGATTTTGCAATATGAAGCGATCAGCTTTTTGTCCTGAGCCGGCGGCATAGCTGGAGCAAGCCCTGGATAGAGGCCTGGTCCTCCGATGGGGTCATGCTTTACCGGCATCAGCTTGCCCTGAAAGGGGTGAGGAGTCTGGAGGTCAACTGCCGCGGACGGCTTTACCTGCTGAGTGGTACTGAGTACATCAACCTGGGCTATACCGATGCTGAAGTGGTGCTGCTGGAAAAGATGGGCTTTAAGGATTACCGGACGGCCTACCACTATTGCCGCTGCAGCAACGACGAGGCTATGTACTTCGAGCATGTTTCTTCCAGAGGGCTGTACAAGCGTTATTTGCGCGCTGATTTGCCTACCGGAGATTTGCTGATGTTCCGGGAAGTGGTGTACGAAAAGGAGTTGCAGGATTACCGGGCATCGCTGGGCTTGATTCAGCTGGGCGAGCAAGCAGATAATACCGGCGATGTGTCGAGGGAGGAAAATGAAAGGATCAGAAAAACGCAGCAGCAGGGGGATTTTTTGAGTAGCGTTATGTACAAGAACCGAAAGGAAAACCAGCTTTTTCTTTGGAATGAGGAGGTGTATCTCTTCAACACAGATGAAGGGACAATCGGGGTTTATTCCGAATCAGGGGAGTGGTTGCGGGAGGTGGAAGCAGGCTATCAACAGCATCCGGACTGGGCCGGGAAGGTATATCAGGATCAGAAGACCGGCACGTTCTATGCTTTATTGCGCGCCAAAGCAGATTATGCCCTCTCGGCTATTGATTTGGCGGACGGAGCCGCAGGAAAGCCTGTGGATCTCGGCGTAGGCTTCTATGATAAAATCGTGGTGTACAATAAGCAGGCCTACGTTCTGGGTACCCCCGGCAGCCTGGGCGCTGAGGGTATCAACCAGTTATATGTCAAAGCACTGCGATAAGCGTTACCGAAAGCGTATGCCTGTTTCCAGGCCAAATTGCCAGTAGTTGGCCTTTATTGCCGCCCCGGCGGGTGATTGGCCCCGCTGCTGGTGGTACTGCGCGCGCGGCCCTGCATAAATCAGGAATCGTTCAGACAGTCCGTATTCGATTCCGGCGGCAGCTAAACCACTCCACTGAAGCGTATTCCAGTCGTCTATGCTTTCGGATACCGAACGTGCTGTGCTGCCATCCGCATAGTCGATGACATAGATATCCCGGGCCCGTAGCAAAAACCGGGGAGCAAGGCCTGCAGTGCCATAAAAGCTTAGCCGTTTGCCCGGTTTGCTGCGGTAGGTAAGCCGGATTGGCGTTTCCGCAAATTCGAAAGCCCTGATAGTGGTCAGGTCAATTTCTGTGTCCTGAGAAGGGTCGAAGCCGCCGTTGCCATTATGCTGGTTGCCCCACATGAGGTCGCGCCGAACCAACTGATCGCCCAGATTAGCGTAAGCTATTCCAAAGCTCAGTCTCAGGTGGCTGCTCAGCGGGTAGGATAAGTGAAGGCCCGCAGTGTGCGAGAAGCGGGCATCTGTGTCCAAAAAATCGTCGTTGGTAGAGGAAAAATTACCGTAGTACTCCGCCCCCAGCCTGAACTGAGCCTGCAGGGCAGATGGCACAATAAGGAGGAGAAAGAGTAAAAGTGGAACAAGCTGCTTCATAGGGATGGTGTTTATAGTCCGCCAACCCAAGATTTGTAATTTCTGACTTGCTCTTTTTCCACCTCGCTGCGTTAAAAAGCCTCGCCGATGCTTAGGCATCGCCTACGTTTTTTGC
>CAJXXJ010000619.1 GCA_913062745.1 uncultured Phaeodactylibacter sp. | reverse complement strand
CATCTCGCCCTGGAACCTGCCGCTCTACCTGCTGAGCTGGAAAATAGCCCCAGCCCTGGCTGCCGGCAATACGGTAGTGGCCAAGCCCTCCGAGCTGACCCCGATGACCGCTTACCTGCTTTCACAGGCCTGCATCGAAGCCGGCCTGCCTCCGGGAGTGCTGAATATCGTGCACGGGCTTGGGCCCAAAACCGGGCAGGCCATCGTGGAGCATCCCGGCATCAAAGCGATCTCCTTCACCGGCGGGACTAATACCGGCAAGCAGATTGCCCGGACGGCTGCCCCGGAGTTCAAGAAGCTTTCGCTGGAAATGGGGGGCAAAAATCCTAACATTATATTTGCGGACTGCGACTTTGACGAGATGATGGTCAATACGCTGCGCTCCTCCTTTTCCAATAACGGCCAAATTTGCTTGTGCGGCTCCCGCATTTATGTAGAGCGCCCCATCTACGACCGCTTCCGCGACGAGCTGGTCAAGCGCACGCAGTTCCTGAAAGTCGGCAACCCGCTTTCGGAAGATTCTGACCTCGGTGCGCTCGTCTCCGAGCAGCACCTGGAGAAAGTACAGCGCTATCTTGAGCTGGCAGAAGTGGAAGGCGGCAGTATCCTCTGTGGCGGCAAGCGCCTGGAAATGAAAGGCGATCAGGAAGGCGGCTATTACCTGCGGCCCGCCGTCATTGAAGGGCTGCCGATTGATTGCCGCACCAATCAGGAAGAAATCTTCGGGCCGGTCGTTACGATTGCGCCGTTCGATACCGAGGACGAAGCCGTAGCCCTGGCCAACGGCACGCAGTACGGCCTGGCGGCTACTGTATGGACCAAAGACATCAGCCGGGCCAACCGGGTGGCCGAACGGCTTAAATCCGGTATCGTCTGGGTCAATTGCTGGATGCTGCGGGATTTGCGGACGCCCTTCGGCGGCGTGAAGAGCTCTGGCGTAGGCCGGGAGGGGGGTGTCGAGGTGCTGCGGTTTTTTACCGAGCCAAAAAATGTTTGCATCAAGTACGGATAGGGCAAAGCAATACATTTCATAACAGGGTGTTTGCGGAATCCGCTTCCTGCCGGGCGTTTATCCACATCTTTTCCACAGCTTATGCGGGCTTGTTAGCTATCGGCTGTGGAAAGCTTTTACCGGAAAGGCGGAGAAATTTTCGGCTAAATTCTTGCCTTTCAGGGCAAAAAGGCTGACCTTTGTTAATCAGACGGTATGGTTAGCATAAACTGTACTTTCCACCCCAACTTAAATCTGGGCGGCTGCCCGCTCTTTCCGAAGATCCGGCAGCGCAAAGCGAGAGAACCACAGACGACCCAACCTGCGAATTATCTGGTACCACAATCCGGCCCTTGTTGCGCCGGTATGCATTCGTGTGCCTGCTTAAGCCCAAGGATCGTCGATCCTCGCGTGTAACGGAAGTGCCTCTGGCATGCCCCGATATCACGCATTAACCAACTTGCACATTGATCCTTATTACTAGAGAAAGCTTTTTGACAGACCGCCTGTAAGCTGTTTTATATCCGCTGCTTATTTTTTTTGCAGCAGCAGAACAGCGGTCCCCGCCGCGGGAGCTTCGCCTTCCGGAACGGCGCAGAAAGCAACACCATATTCCCTGCCTCGCAGTGCAGGGCTGTGGGCTATGAACAAAGCAAAAAGCATTATCAGCATATTAAATACAAAGGCAGCATCATGACTTACAAAACCATCTTTTCCGGGCACCTCGAGTTCGGTACCGAGCGCAGCTTTCGCCGGATGTACGACATGTTCGAGCACCGGTGCGAGAACTACTACCGCAACGCTATCCTCTTCAAAGCCGAAGAGGTGTTTGACGAAACGTCTTTCTCTATGGACATTCAGCGGCTCATCGTGCAGTCGGCTTCGTCCAAAGAATGGCGCAATACGATCAACATGCTGGAATTCGTCGTGCAGTACGCGATCGCCGGCAGTTTCAATGCGTGGATGGTGGAAGACGGCAAGGTGATCAAGCAGCAGCACATCGAGCCGGACAGCGATAAAGCAGCGGTACAGGCTTTCCTGCACGGCCGGGAGCTGATCAAGGAAGAGGGGCGCGAAGAAGAAGCGATGAAAGCGCTGAGCCGCGCGATCGACAAGTTTGAGCGTCATGCCAAGGCCTATGAGCGCCGTGGTTTTGTAAATCATCAGCTGCGCAACTACGAGGACGCAATCTATGACTACAGCAAGAGCATAGATATCAACCCCAATGCCGCCGAGCCGTACATGGGCCGGGCACTCGTACGTATCGTACAGAAAGATTATGAAGGGGCAGCTACCGACCTGGACTTCGCAGTCAAGCGGTCTATCCCTCTTCAGCCCCTGTTCTGGCAGGCTCGCCGTATCAAAGGCGAATGCCATATCATGCTGGAACAGTGGGACAAAGCAGAGTTCGAACTGCGCTTTGTAACCAAGCGTCAGTTTACCGCAGAAGACTCCAACTACAAGTGGCGCAAACGCGCTATGCACAATTATGGCCGTGCCCTGCTGGGGCTGGAGCGCCACGCTGATGCTGTTCAGGCCTTTGACAAAGCACTGGCGATGGACGACGATGCGCTGAAGGTGCCCGAGGCAGAGTTCCTGCTCTACCGGGGTATCGCAATGCACAAAGCGGGAAAGGCCGGCTTCAAGAAGGTATGGAAGCAAGCCGCCAATCAGGGCTCCAAGCGAGCTGCTGAATTGCTGGAGGCCGTATAGCGCCTGCCTGTTCCTGCTGCCTGATTGAAGGAAAACGAAAGTCGAAGCCCGCACTGCCTTACCGTAGTGCGGGCTTTTTATCTGGTGCCTGTAACTTATGCCCGCAAGGACGCGTTAGGAGCATTATAAACCGTCTGTTATGCAAAGACTTTTTCTCCTGTTTTTTCCCTTTTTATTTCTGGCCACAGGGCTGAGCGCTCAGGATTACGTCACTGAGAACGAACTGCCCAAACGCCTGCAAAAGCGCTTTGATGCCGCCAAAAAACAATACGTAGCCCAGCAGGCAGATGTCGCTGCGGTCACGGTTAAAAAGATTCTCGAGCGGGAGCCCCGCTTTATAGACGGCTGGCTGTTTTATGCTGACCTGCTGCTGCAGGAAGGGCAGTACCAAGGCTCGGAAGAGGGCTTTCAGAAAGCCGTGGATATGGCACCGGCTTACGCCCCCCTGGCGTACTACTGGCTGGCTACCGCTGAGATGCAGGTCGGGCAGTTTGCGGAAGCGGAAAAGCACCTGACGCAGTTTT
>CAJXXJ010000618.1 GCA_913062745.1 uncultured Phaeodactylibacter sp. | reverse complement strand
CCTTCTATGAAAACGCTTCACCGCAGGCAATTTCTGCAAGCCTCAGGCTACCTAAGTATTGGGTTCGTCCTCTTTGGATGCTCACCCGAGAAGCAAGATGTCGCTGACGGTTCCCCAGAATCCTTCGCTATCAATTTTCCCGGGAGCCCTCCGCCCGCTGAAGGTCGCATCGATGCCTGGCTCCATATTCTTGACGATAGCAGTATACAAATCCGCACAGGCCGCATGGAATTGGGGCAGGGCCTGACCGTGGTTATGCAGCAAGTTGCCGGAGAAGAGTTGACTATTTCCCCTGAGCATATTCAGGTACAACTGGCCGATACGGCGCTCACCCCTAACGAAGGCTATACCGCCGGCAGCCGGGGCGTCTCGCGCGAACCGTGCCGAGACGTTTTCGCCGGCGCGCGGTCGCCGGCCCGGACGTGGTGCCGCCGGGTGGAGGGCGCAAGCGCCGGCGATCAGGCCGGCGGCTCGAGGTCGGCGAGGATCTGGTCCATCGACCGGGCGGGCTCGGGGCAGCCCGCCTCGCCCACGATGCGGGCGGGCACGCCAAAGGCGGTGACCTGAGAGGGCAGATCGCGGGTGACCCCCGCCCCCAGTACGATGATGACGAAAGCCATATGGAACAGGCCTACCGGCCATTTACCCTTGCTGAACAGCCGGTATTGTCGGACGTGCATCAGGAAATTCACCGCCATCCACACCATAATGAGCTCAAACCACCAGGCTTCGTACACCAGGGCGCGCGCCGTGGCGGTACCGTGGTCGTTTTCTACGAAAGTAGCCACCGCCATGGAGGCCGCGAAGGCGAGCAAAAGCAATAGCGTAATGCGCGTGGAAGTCAGTAGGTGGATCAGTTTTTTCATCAGAATAGGATGCCTATGTTTTTGTTTTTCATGGTGGGCCGGAAGATGAACATCAGGTAGGCCCAGTTTTGCCGGCCGTCAAATTCGCCGATTCCGCTCAGCGCTTCAAAGGTGTCGGAGGCGAACATTTGGCTGTAGCCAAACTGCAGGGAGACGGCGGGGTGGAAGATATAACCGAGGGAGAAGTCCAGCTCGGTGCCGAGGTAGGGGTCCAGCTCTTGCAAGCTGCCGGATACGAATCCGGTCGGGGTGGCTTGCGCCAAAAAGACGTGCCCGCCCAATTGTGTGAAGAAGTTGGAGTTGAAGCGGTTGCGCAGCTTCAGGTAGTAATCCTGCAGCCCTACGTTGTTGGCCCAGCGGCCGCCCACGTAGAAATAGTCCATATAGCCGTTGTGGGCGTGGTTGGTGCCGTAGAGCGGGGCAAAGGAATTGCTCTCATCGCCCGGCGCGCCGGTATCTGTTCCGGACAGGATTTCAAAGCCGAGGGCTGCCTTGAAGCTGCTGCCTTTTTCCAAATTGGAGAATAGCGTCTGCTGTACCTGCGCACTGACGTCAAAGGCGTTCAGGTCGCGCCCGGCACCATCTTTGCCCAGCTGATGGTAATAAAAGCCGGACAGGGTGGTGCGGCCAAAAATAAACCGCAGGGTAGACAGGCCGAGGGTCGTGCGGAAGTGCTGCCCCTTGTCGAGCAGGCCGCCCGCGGTATCCCGGTTGACGAACTGCCGCCCGTCGTTCCAGCCCATAAAGGCGAGCTTGTAGTTGTCGCCTTCCTTTTGCATCCACAGCATCTGCGCCGTCTTGTACTGATTGGGGACCGTGAAAATATTGCCGGTGAGCGCCTGCCCGTCCTGATTGTAGCCGCCGCCGAAGTGCAGTTTAAAGTCTTCTTTTTCGTATTTCACCAGCGCAAAGTCGTGAGCACGCGCCTGCAGCGCCCAGTCGAGGTTGCCAACGAGGCGGGCGTTGTCGTAGTTGAGCTCCTGCCGCCCCAGGCGCACCGACCAGTTGTCGTGGAAATCGTACTGCGCCCAGCCCTGATGCAGGGATAGGAAGAGGTCGGTCACTTTGGCCTGCGGAGTGCTGCCCCAGGTGCGGATATCCTGAACTGAGGCGTAGAAGTGGAATTTGTCCATCTCGTACTGCGCGCGCAGCCGGACGCGGTGGGCGATGAAGAATGCGCCGTCTTCCCCTTCCGGGATGAGTTGGTTGAAGCCATGGCGGTATTCAGAACGCTGTACGATCTGCCCGTCGACGGTGAATTGCGCCTGCAGGGGCAGACAGAGCGCAGCCAGTAAAAGTAAGAGTAGTGGTTTTCGCATGGTATCGGGAGTTATAGTCTGCGGTACCGCCTGCCTTTGGGGCGCAGGCAGACAGTGCCGGTAAGCATTTGGATGGCTAAAATGTTCCTTACATACTTTTTTGCCGTTCACGGCCTTCTTCCAGCCAGCGGGGCACAATTTCCTGCAGGAAGCGCTCTTTCTGAATGCGCTCGTCGTCTATGTCTATGTCAACGTAGTCTTGCAGCACGCTTTTGCTGTTGAGGTCCGGCATTTCCACGGGGCCTTCCTGCCCCAGCTTTTGCAGCAGCAGGGCCAGGTCCAGGCGCGCATCCTGAATGATGGCGATGCCCTGCGTGACGATGCGGCTCGTCTCCAGCGGGGCGTGAAAGGCGGCACCATGAGAAGCCACGGAGTAATCCCAGCGCCACTGCGCCCGGCGGATGCCGCTTTGGATGCTGTCCATCTGTGCCTGTGTGGCGCCCAGCTCCCAGGCGCGCTCGGCCTCAAGGTGGGCTTTCGCCAAATACTTTTGCAGCTTGCTCGTCCCTTCCTTGACCTTGGTCTGCCGTTCGTAGACATCGCTGACCAGCTCTTCGGTTTCCTGCCGGTGGCAGACAAAGCAGGAGTTCTCGATGTTGTTGAGGGGCGACTGTATATGGTGGTCGGTAAATTTCTGGCCGCCTTCGGTACGGTACGGCATGTGGCAGTCGGCGCAGCTGACGCCCCGTTTAGCGTGCACGCCTTCCAGGTAAAGCTCGTAGTCCGGGTGCTGCGCTTTGAGCATCGGGGTTTTGCTGAGCGGGTGTATCCAGTCGGCAAAGCCGATATTGTCGTAGTATTCTTCCGCGTCTTCTACGCCCATGCCATCTGCCCAGGGGAAGGTAAGGTAGTTGGCACCCTCCACTTTGTCCTTGTTGAAGTAATATTCCACGTGGCACTGTGCGCAGACGAGCGAGCGCATCTCCTGGTGAGAGGCGTCATCGATGTCTTTGCCCATTGCCTCGTACGCTTCTACCAGAGCAGGGCGGGTGATGGTCAGGTTCATGGTCTCCGGGTCATGGCAGTCCGCACAGCCAATCGGGTTG
>CAJXXJ010000617.1 GCA_913062745.1 uncultured Phaeodactylibacter sp. | reverse complement strand
CGATGACATCACAATCGGGCTGGACCGGGCTACCGCCAAAGACACCCTGATCATCCGCTTTCCGGTCTATGATTCCTACATCAAAGCCATCTACGAAGAAGATGTGCTGGAAGGCGAGTGGATTGTCGAAAACCGGGGAGAGCCTTACAGCATCCCCTTCCTGGCGCTGCATGGCAAAGACCACCGCTTTACCACCCTTAAAAAAGAGCCGGTAACGGACCTCAGCGGGCGCTGGGCAGTCAACTTTGGCATAGAGGGCGAAGACCCCTACCCGGCCATTGGCGAGTTTAAGCAGGAAGGCAACCACCTGAGTGGCACTTTCCTTACGGAAACCGGCGACTACCGCTATCTGGAAGGGACGGTGCAGGCCAACAAGCTGTACCTCAGCACCTTCGACGGGGCACACGCCTATCTGTTTGAAGCTAAAATACGGGAGGACGGCACGCTTTTCGGCTCTTTCCGTTCCGGGAAGCACTTCCGCACACTCTGGGAAGGCACCCGCGACCCGGACGCCCAACTGAGCGACCCGGACCAGATGACTAAACTGACCACAGAGGGCACCGGGCTCTCCTTTACCTTCCCGAATGCTGCCGGAGAAATGGTCTCTCTGAGCGACGAGCGCTATCAGGGCAAAGTGACCATCATTCAGCTCATTGGCACCTGGTGCCCCAACTGCCGGGACGAAACTCAGTTTTTAGTCAACTACCTGGAGCAGCACCCCGGGCAGGAACTGGAAGTTATTGCGCTGGCCTTTGAGCGCTACGGGGAAAAGAGCAAAGCGATGGACGCCCTGCGCACGTACAAGCGGGAGCTCAACGTCCCCTATGAAATCCTGTTGGCCGGCCCGGCAGACAAAGCGGCAGCAGCAGAAGCACTGCCCATGCTGGACAAGGTCTACTCCTTCCCGACTATGATTATTTTAGACCAGGAAGGAACCGTACAGCGTATTCATACCGGCTTCTCCGGGCCCGCAACCAGTGAATTTGCGACATTTAAAAAAGAATTTAATACATTTATCAGTACATTGCTGTAACCGATTGACCTATTAGCCATTTTCCCAAAAGCTGATCTGAAGACCAGCCTAAAAATCAACTTTATCCACCATGAGTACCAACAGCATCGCCCTTGCCTATTGTGCAGACAACGAAGCTACTGTACGGGACATCGAACAACAACTTCAGCCTTCTGCTTACACCTTCCACCATTTCAACTGTAACCGTGCTTCTAACAGTACCTTCCTGGCGGATCAGCTGATGAATCAGTCCGACCCTATTTTGCTGTTTATCAGCGATAATTTCCTGAAATCGGCACAGTGCATGTCACAGGCACTGAACATGCTGCAGGAGCGCCGCCACGACATCCTGCCGATCATCATAGACGGAGTGAAGGAGGACGATCAGACCGGCGAGCGGGTACAGGTGGCTACGCAATTTGAGCGCGTAAGCGATATCATACAGTACATCAACTACTGGCAGGACCGCTATCTGGACCTGCGCCGGGAAAAGCGGCAACTGCAGGAGCTGGATGAAGACAACTTCAATACCCATCTGCGCATTATGCGGGAAATCTCCAGCGAAGCCGGTGAGTTCCTGCGCCTGCTGCGGAGCATGAACTACCTCTCACTGCCGGAATTTACCATCAATCAGTTTGAGCAGTTCTTCATCTTCACCGATGATATGGAGGGCTGGGAGCAATACAAATCAGTAGCGCCCCGAAGCTACATCCCACAGGGAGGCTATACCGCTCCGGAGCCGCCGCCCGAAACACCCGATAACGAGCCGGAGGAAGAGCTGGAATCTGAACCCACTGCTGAGGCGCACTCCCCCTTTGAGGAAGCCGATGGACCGGAGCTGGAAACCAGCGAAGAGCACGGCCTGGCTACTGTAGACGACGGCGGCCGGCCGGATGCAGAACCTATCGATGGTGACCTGACCCCGTCGCCCGAAGCTTCTGAGCAGAATCAGCATTCCGTAGAGGAGTCCGGCCATCAGCCGGAGTACGAAGACAGTACTATGGAAGAGCCCGAATACGAGGACGAAACTGGCGGACAGCCCCACACGGAAGAGGAAGGCCATCAGGAGCAACATCTGGAAGAAAGCCATCATGACTATCAGATGGAAGAGGAAGAAGAAGAAGAGCAGGAGCAGCCACCCGTGGAAACCAATGAAGAGCCGCAGGAAGAGAGTGAGCCCTGGCGCTCTGAGCACGCCATCATAGAAGAAGCGCTGACCGCCTTCAATCAGGGAGAAAAGGAAGCTGGCATGCAGATTATGACTGATGCTATAGCTGGCAACCCGCAAAGTGCGAGCCTGCGTTACCACTATGCCCTCATGCTGGCACAGCAGCGCAAGGATTATGCTGCTGCCCGCCGCGAGCTGCTGCCGGTCATCGAGCAGGAGCCGGAAAACACCGATGCGCTGTTTTTGCTCGGTGAGCTGGAGGAGCTGGAAGGCGACTTTGCCTCAGCCCGGCAGCACTATCAGCAGCTGGTAGAAGTAGACGATGAATACCCGAATGCCCACTACCGCCTGGGCATGATTACCGCCGCCCACTTCCCCGAAGAGCGCCGCGAAGCAGCCCGGCATTTCAAGCAGGCGGCCAAACAGGATAAAAGTAATCATGACGCCCTTTACCAGTACGCCTTGCTGCTGAACGAGGTGCTCGACAAGCCCAAAAAGGCAATCAAATACTTCCGTAAAACACTCAAGGCTAACGCTTTCCACCCCTTTGCCTTCTATGATATGGCCCTGGTGTATCATCAGCAGGGGGAGTACGAAAAAGCGGCAGACGCCTATCAAAAAGCAATACGGGTAAACCCGGAGCTGCGCACCCCGGAAAACGACCTCGCTTTTCAGGTACCTCAGCAGGAAAAACCCAATCGGACCGAAAGTAATGACGCCGCTGTGGAGGCTGGTTTCAATTTCGATGCTCTCGACTCCCTGAAGCGCAACATTCAGCAGCTGGAGGACTTGCTGCAGCAGCGCGAGGAAGAAACCCTCCGCCTGCGCGAGCAGCTGGAAGAACAGGAAGAACGGGAGCCGGAGCGCCCCCGCGTTGATCAGACCGTACTGGTCAGCGGCGCCACCTCCGGGATCGGCCGTGCTACTGCAGAAGTATTTGCCGAAAACGGCTACCGGGTAATCCTGTGTGGCCGGCGGGCCGACCGCCTTGAGCTGCTCAAAGCGGAATGGGAGGAGGCCTACGGCGCAGATTGCCTCACCTTGTGTTTTG
>CAJXXJ010000616.1 GCA_913062745.1 uncultured Phaeodactylibacter sp. | reverse complement strand
TGCCTGCCATCACGGCTGCCCCCATTTTACCGTAGCCGCCCATCAGCAGCAGCGCGTGCCCGTAGGTCCCTTTGTGGCTAAATTTGCCCCGGGGCCGCAACAGGCGCCGGGCGTGCCGCGCATCCACGAAATGGTAGGGCGTCTCCTGCTGAGCGATCCCCTCCGGATGCAGGCCGATGGATTGTGCCGTCCACTGCCCGACCCGCTGATGGTTGTCCGGGAAGAAAAAGCCGAGTTTGGGAAATTCAAAACTAAAGGTATACCCGGCTTCAAAGCTGACGCTTTCAGTGGGCTCATCGGCAAACATACCGGAGGGGATGTCTATAGCTACCCGGATACACCGCTGCCGGTTGAGATGCTGCAGCAACTCTGCCCAGTAGCCTTCCACGGGCCGGTTCAGGCCGGAGCCAAATACAGCGTCAATGATGATGCCGCCTTCCGGCAAATCGGGTAGCGGGCTGCCTTCATGCACATCATGGACCATCACGGTATCACGGCCCGGCAGGCGCTCAAAATTGTGGTCGAAATCCGGTGAAGTGCTGTCGCTGATGCGGCAGGGGTAGACCGAAACATCGTACCCGAGGTGGTGCAGCCGGCGGGCCGCCACAAGCCCGTCGCCACCGTTGTTGCCAATGCCGCAGAAGATATACAGCTTGCGCGGCTGCCGGGGGAAAGCCTCCGCAAACCAGCTGACAAAGGTCGCGGCGGCCCGTTCCATCAAATCTACAGAATCGATGGGCTCGTTTTTTATGGTATATTCGTCAATCTGCCGAATTTGCGGCGCAGTAAAGATTTTCATAGTTGGTTGCTTTCACAAGTTCTTAGCAAAAGATACACAATTCATTTTGAAGCAGGAGGAATTTTTCAAAGGGCTAAAGGTCCTCGAATTAGCCAGTGTACTGGCCGGCCCGGCGGTGGGGCAGTTTTTTTCCGAGCTGGGCGCAGTGGTGCGCAAAGTGGAGAACGCCCGTACCGGAGGCGATGTCACCCGCCGCTGGAAGCTCCCGGGGGAGCCGGAAGAGGCGGCTTATTCTGCGTATTACTGTAGCGTCAATTACCGGAAGGATGTTCATTTGCTGGACCTTTCCGAAGCAGCGGCCCGGCAGCAAGTGCTGGAATGGGTGCGGGAATCGGATGTGGTCATCAGCAACTTCAAGCCTGCCTCGGCGGAGCGGATGGGCATGGGCTACGCGCAACTGAAAGCGCTCAACCCCCGCCTCATCTACGCGCAGTTGTATGCCTACGGGCCGGACGAGGCGCTGCCCGCCTTTGACGTAGTGCTACAGGCGGAGGCCGGATTTTTATACATGTGCGGAGAGCCGGGCCGCCCGCCCGTCAAGATGCCGGTTGCGCTGATCGACCTGCTGGCTGCCCATCAGCTGAAAGAAGGGGTGCTCCTGGCCCTGCTGCACCGGGAGCGCAGGGGGGAAGGCAGCCTGGTAGAGGCCTCGCTGCTGGAATCGGCTGTGGCTTCTCTGGCCAATCAGGCGACCAACTGGCTGATGCAGGGGCATATCCCGCAGCCTATGGGCAGTCAGCATCCCAATATAGCGCCCTACGGCGACGTCTTCCACACCGCTGATGATAAGCCGCTGGTCATCGCGGCGGGCACTGAGCAGCAGTTCCGCTCGCTCTGCCAGGTGCTTGGGCTACCGCAGTTGCCGGGAGATAGCCGTTTTGCCACCAACGCTCAACGGGTCACGCACCGGGAGGCGCTTTGCGAAGCGCTGGCTCCGGCTTTTCGAAAACAACTACGGGCAACGCTCCTGGCGCAATTGGGCGAAGCAGGGGTGCCTGCCGGCAGCATCCGCAATATGCAGGAGGTGTTCGAGCGGGAGCAGGCACAGCGCATGGTGCTGGAGGAGCGCATGCCCGACGGGCGGGTCAGCAAACGGGTCCGCACAGTGGCTTTTGAATGGAAGCGTGGGGAAGATGGCTAAAAAATCGTACTTTTCCTCAAAAACAGATCATGGACCGCAGAACCTTTCTACGCAACAGCAGCCTGGCCGCCGGCGCAGCTCCGCTGTCGGCTGTAAGCTGGCTGGGTGCCGATCCGGTTACGCCTTTCCGGCTGAAGTACGCTCCCCACATCGGTATGTTCAAAGCCTCGGCCGGCGATGACCCCATTGCTCAGATCCACTACATGGCGGATCAGGGCTTCCGGGCTTTTGAAGATAATGAGATGGCACAGCGGCCGGTGGCGCTACAGGAAGCTATGGCTAAAGCGCTGAAGTCGCGCAGCATGCAGATGGGCGTCTTTGTGGCACACCGCATCGACTGGCAATCGCCCAGCCTCAGCAGTGCCGAAGCGGATGCGAAAGCGGCCTTTCTGGAGGATATCCGCAACAGCATTGAGGTGGCCAAACGGGTAGGGGCTACCTGGATGACCGTGGTGCCGGGCGTAGTGGACGGCCGGCAGGATATGGGGTATCAGACTGCACTCGTCATTGACAAACTGAGGGCTGCGGCATCCTTGCTGGAGCCGCATGAGCTGGTCATGGTGCTGGAGCCGCTTAATTTCCGGGACCATCCGAATATGTTCCTGACCAAAGCAGCGCAGGCCTATCAGATTTGCCGGGCCGTAGACAGCCCGAGCTGCAAAATCCTGTTTGATGTGTACCATCAACAGGTGCAGGAGGGCAACCTGCTGGCCAATATAGAGCGTTGCTGGGAGGAGATCGCTTACTTTCAGGTGGGCGATAACCCGGGGCGCAAGGAGCCAACCACCGGTGAGATCAATTACCAGAACGTTTTCCGCTACCTCAAAGAACGTAAGTATTTGGGCATCGTCGGCATGGAGCACGGCAACGCCCATTCAGGCAAAGAAGGGGAGGCGGCCGTCATCACAGCCTACCGCATGGTGGATGTCGAATAGTAAGTTGCCTTAAAAAACTATCTTTGCGCGGCAATACAAAAGACATGCCCGATACGACTTTTGCCCGCCGGCTCACTGCGCTGGCTGCCCTGCTGATGATCATCAGCCTCTTTCCCAATTTAGGCGTACAGCCCGTCTACCTGGAGGAGCCCCGCCGCGGGCTGATCGCGATGGAAATGGAAGAAGCGGGCAATTATATCGTCCCCTTGCAGATGGGGGAATATTACTACCGCAAGCCGCCGGTATTCAACTGGCTGATTACGCTCAGCGCGCAGGTGTTCGGCGAATACAGCCGGTGGGCGCTGCGCCTGCCGACGGTACTTTCGGTGATCGCTACCATGTGGCTGCTTTGGGCGGTCGGCC
>CAJXXJ010000615.1 GCA_913062745.1 uncultured Phaeodactylibacter sp. | reverse complement strand
TGTCCGTCTGGGCCGTGGAGAGCCAGATTGCCCACCTGCCGGCCCTGCCGCTGAACGCTCTGCATATCGGCATCGCTGCCTTTTTCCTGCTGGGCTGGCTGGGTATGATATTCCGGGCCTACCTGCCACAGGGCATTGAAGACCGCTGGATTACGCCGCTGTATGTGCGGGTACTGCAGAGCAGCCAACCGGCACGCTCCACGCTTAACCTGCGGCGCAACGCTTATCAGCAATAGTTATACCTGAAGCGAAGTGATTTGGCGTCAAACCACTTCGCTGCAGGCATATTCACACCACATCCATTAAAAGCCACCAAAGATGACACTGACCAACAGCATCACGCAAAAAAATATTGCCAAGTCGCAGCAGCAGCTCGCACAGCGCCTGGCACAATTGTATACCCTGATTGCTCCGACCTGGCCTTTGGCAACCGCCGTAGCCTGCAACCCGCTGCAAGGGCTGGAGGAGCTTTCTTTTGACACCGCCACCCGCCGCGGGCAGGAATTGTTTGACGCTCAGACACTGCCGGGATTCTGGCAGCTCCGGCAAGCAACAGCAGCCGGGCTGCTGGCCGGCAGTGCGGCGGAAGATGCCGTCCGGCATGCTCTGGAGGGCCTGCCGGACACCTTGCCTCTGGGTGCCCAAGTGATTACCCTGCGGCCCATGCTCGAAGCTATGGCCGCTGAACTGGACGAGCGGCGGCAAGCTGCAACGCACACTGACCTATTACAACAAAGCGTTACTGAATTGCAGCAGGCACGCCCCTGGCGCGGTACGCTGGAAGCGATCAATCAGAATTGTATCACCTGGCTGTCTGCTTTTCTGGACGAAGGGCAGGCGGCCTGGGCGATGCCGCAGCGTGCGCGGGGTTTCTTCCCGGCCGTCAAAGCCCTGTTGTCCACGCAGGAGCAGGAGAACAATTTCCTGCATCGGCTGCCTGACGCCCCTGCGCAGGCGATGCCCTACCTGCTCAATTATTTGCCGGTAGAAGAAGCCGATCAGGAGGCATTCCTGCGCGATCAGCTGCTGGCGCTGCCGGGCTGGGCTTCTTTCGTGCGCTGGCGCAGCGAGCAAAGTGATTACGCCCCACAACAGCAGCACCCGATCACCCTGGACGACTATCTGGCGGTGCGGCTGCTGCTGGCCTACCTGCTGCCCGAACAGGAGTGGCAAAAGCCGCAGCCGGCAACAAAGGAAATCCGGATACTGCACAATTGGGCGGCTGAGCAGATCGACCCGGCTTTGGGCGCTGACCCCCGCGAGTGGGCACAGCTGATCCGCTTGCTGCAGGAGGCTTACCACCGGCTGCGCCTGGAGCTGCTGCGGCAGTGGGAAGAAGGCTTTCGCCAAACGCTGGGCGCACAGCTGCAGGCACAGCTGCAGGCACAGCTACGCAAGCCGGCACCGGCACAGCGCCCGGAGGCGCAGCTGGCGTTCTGCATCGATGTACGCTCCGAGCCCTTCCGCCGGCAGGTAGAGGCGAGCGGGCGTTACGAAACCTTGGGTTTTGCCGGCTTCTTTGGCCTGCCCATTGCCTACGAAACGGTACTGGGCAAACAAGTGAAATCGCTGCCGGTACTACTGCAGCCGGCTCACCGCCTGCGCGAGCAAGCGAGCCCGGGCTGTGCCCACAAAGCAGCGCGCCACCGCAGCAGGCTTACGCTGCTCAAGGACCTGAAGCAGGCCTACAAGTCGCTGAAGTACAATATCGCTACGCCCTTTGCGGCAGTGGAAGCGCTCGGCCTGCCCGCCGGGCTGATTACCATCGGCCGCAGCCTGATCCCGCAACCGCTCGACCGGCTGCGCCGCCTTGGCCGCCCCGAGATAGACACCTGCCCGGATATAACCCCGTCGGAAGATTGGGGTATCCCGCTCGAAGACCAAACCACCTACGCCGGCAATGCGCTGCGCATGATGGGCCTGACTAGCAATTTCGCCCCTCTTGTAGTGCTCTGCGGCCACGGCAGCCAAACGGAGAACAACCCCTATGCAGCTGCGCTCGACTGCGGGGCCTGCGGCGGCAGCCACGGCGGGCCGAACGCTTCGGCTATGGCGCGTATCCTGAATCAGCCGGAGGTGCGGCAGCAACTGCAAGAGCAGGGCATCGACATCCCGGAAGACACCCTCTTCATTGGCGCGCAGCACAATACGACTACGGATGCGGTTCAATTGCTCGACCTGCCGGAGCTGGCGGAGGAGAAAAAAGCGCAGGTCGCACAGCTCTGGGCTTGTTTAGCGAAAGCGCAAAGCAAGAACCTCGAGCAGCGCGCCGGGCAGTTTGGCTTGCCCAACCGCCGGGGGATGCTGCGCCGCAGTACAGATTGGTCGGAGGTACGGCCGGAATGGGGCCTGGCGGGCAATGCCGGCTTTGTAGTCGCTCCCCGTCAGCTTACGGAGAATCTCGACCTGCGCGGCCGCTGCTTCCTGCACTCCTACGATTGGGAACAGGATAGCGATGCCACAAGCCTGGAGGTCATCCTCACCGCGCCGCTTGTAGTGGCACAGTGGATCAACAGTCAGTACTTCTTCTCTACGGTGGACAATACCGCCTTCGGCAGCGGCAGCAAGGTGAATGTGGAGTTTATTTCCGCCAACCCCACAGGCCCTATGCACGTGGGGCACGGGCGAGGTGCGGTGTTTGGCGATGTGTTGAGCAATCTGCTGGAAAAAGCGGGTTTTGAGGTGATTCGGGAGTATTTGATTAACGATGCCGGCGGCCAGGTGATTACTTTTGTAAAAAGCGTTCTGCGCCGCTACAAACAGCTTTATGGTCAAGATGTAGAGCTGGAAGAGGGTATGTACCCCGGTGAATATGTGGTGGACGTGGCTAAAGCCCTGAAACAAGCCGATGGGGATAAATGGGTGAACGCGGATGAAGACACCGTGTTTGATGAGCTGCGCCCATTTTGTGTGAATGAAATGATGGCCGTCATTAAGGACGATGTGCAAGCGCTGGGCATTCACTTTGACCTATTCTTCAGCGAGCACGCCATGCACAAGGAAGGCAAGGTGCACGCGGCGGAACAAGCCCTGCGGGATAAAGGCTATGTGTATGAGGGCGTGCTGGAACCGCCCAAGGGCAAAAAGATTGACGACTGGGAAGCGGTGGAGCTGACCCTGTTTAAAGCCTCCGAATTTGGGGACGATGTGGACCGGCCCATGAAAAAATCCGACGGGTCGTGGACCTATTTCGGCGCGGATGTGGCCTATCATAACGAAAAACTCACCCGTGACGGGGGT
>CAJXXJ010000614.1 GCA_913062745.1 uncultured Phaeodactylibacter sp. | reverse complement strand
GGCGTGTGGAGCGGGCCGGGCATCATCAATACCGTAGATGGTGTTTTTGATGCGGTCACGGCAGGCGTGGGGACCCACATCATCGCTTATAATTACACGGTCAATAACTGCACCGGGCAGGATACCGTGGCTATCGAAGTCATTGCTATCCCGGAAGGCACCTTC
Source organism: uncultured Phaeodactylibacter sp. (assembly GCA_913062745.1). Classification (GTDB taxonomy): domain Bacteria; phylum Bacteroidota; class Bacteroidia; order Chitinophagales; family Saprospiraceae; genus Phaeodactylibacter. The sequence continues at coordinate 3,084 of CAJXXJ010000614.1, read as the reverse complement.
AGCCTGCCGAATGAAATCTGCGTTACAGACACAGCCACTATCATCTACACCGGCGATGCAGATGCCAGTGCAGAGTTTGTCTGGAACTTCGATGGTGGCACCAGCCAAAACGATCCGGCAGACCCGCAGCAGCAGGTGTTCTGGGCCACACCGGGCGACAAAACCGTCAGCCTGGTGGTCAACCCGCAGGGCTGCGCTTCCAAGCTGGAGGAAAATATCATTACCGTCAGCCCGCTGCTGCAGCCACCGGTAGTGAACTGTGCGCCTACCGACAGCTCCGTGACCTTCATCTGGGCGGACAATCCGGCCGTAGACAGCTTTGTCGTCCTCAGCGCCAACCCGGCAGGAGGAATGATGGTAAGCGACACGAGCTTCCGCATTGGTGGCTTGATGCCGGGCGAGGCCGCAAATATTGAAATACAGGCTTTCAGTGCCAGCAGTTGCCCGGATACGGTATTCACCGGTTCCTGCATAGCTGAAAACTGCCCGAATGTTACGCTGAGTATCGATCCGCTTTCGGATATCTGCCTCACCACGGGCAGCCCGGTGGTGGTGCTGCAGGGCAGTGTGACCAGTGGCCCGACGGCCGGAACCCTCAGCTGGTCTGGCCCGGGAGTGAGCGGCAACACTTTTGACCCGAATACTGCGGGTGTAGGCACTCATACGATCGTCCTGAGCTACGCCCTGGGCAATTGCAATTACTCCGCAAGCACAGAAATCAATGTGTTCGCCACGCCGGAAGCATCTTTCAGCTTGCCCGACACCGTATGCCTGAGCAGCCCGGCTACCCTGCTGTTTGACGGCAGTGCAGGCGCTGCAGCTACTTATGATTATGATTTCGATGGGGCGAATGTACTGAGCGGCAGCAATGCAGGGCCCTACAGCCTGCAGTGGGATGCCCCTGGCAGCTACACCCTCAGCCTCAGCATCACCGAAAACGGCTGCGTATCTGAACTGTTTGAACGCACCATATTGGTAGAAGATACGCTGACTGCCCCGGTAGTCAGCTGTACGGAAGTGACGTACACCAGCGTGCTGTTTACCTGGGCGGCTGTCGCCAATGCGGATGCCTACGCGGTGACGGGAGCTGCCGGTACCGCCCTTTCCGATACCAGTTATCTGGTGGAAAACCTGAACCCGGGGGAAAGCGCCACGGTCACAGTTACCGCCGTAAGTGCAAATGCCTGCCCTGACGTAAGCACGAGCGCAAGCTGTACGGCCCTCGAATGCCCGGATGTACAATTGTCCTTCACCCCGCCCGCCGATCAGTGCTTCGATGGTACACCGGATACGCTGGCTTTTGACTTTGGCATACAGAACGGTACCGGCAACGGGGCCCTCAGCTGGTCGGGTGCCGGCATCTTTGACCCGGCGCAGGGCCTGTGGGCAGTGGACGGCAGTCAGATCGGGCAGCCTAACCCGGTTATCCTCACCTGGACCGAGAGTGTATGCACCGTTTCCGATACGGTTTTCCTGAATGTCTTTGCCACGCCAACCGCTGACTTCAGCGCGAGCCCGCTGATTTGCGTAAGCGATACCGCAACGGCTACTTTCAGCGGAAGCGTGAGCGGCAACGGCCCGGCCTATGACTGGAACTTTGACGGCGCTGCGGTACTGAGCGGCAGTGAGGAGGGCCCCTACGAGCTGCAGTGGCCCGCCGCCGGCACCTATGAACTCTCACTGGTCGTCACCGAAAACGGCTGTACATCAGACACCTTCCGGCAAACTACCGTGGTGGACCCGCTGCTCGAAGCACCGTTGATCAATTGCACCGCTTCCACTTCCTCTGTGCTGTTCACCTGGAATGCAGTAGACAACGCGAGCGGCTACGACATAAGCGGCGCTACAGGTACGCTGACATCGGATACCAGCTACCTGGTCAGCAACCTGATGCCGGGAGAAGCAGTGTCCGTCACCGTAACCGCCCTGAGTGCCAACGCCTGCCCCAGTGTCAGCACTACGGCAGACTGTGCAGCGGAATTGTGCGCAGACGTGGAAATCACCATCGTCCCGCCCGGTGATCAGTGCTTTGATGGTACGGCACAAACGCTGGACCTGGAGTACAACCTATCTAACGGCACCGGCGGCGGTACGGTAGTCTGGAGCGGCGACGGCATCACCGACCCCATAGAGGGCTTATGGGAACTCGACGCCACGCAGGTCGGCCAGCCCAATGAGGTGATTGTGCTGTGGACAGAAAGCGTCTGCTCAGTGGCAGATACCATCACTTTCAGTGTTTTTGAAACGCCGGTTGCCGGCTTTAGTGCTCCGGATGTATTTTGCGAAAGCGATACCGTGAGCCTGTCCTTCACCGGTACGGTAAGCGGAGGTACTGCTGCCTATGACTGGGATTTTGACGGTGCTACGCTGCTCAGCGGCACGGCCGGAGGGCCCTACGAATTGCAGTGGGCCGAAGGCAGCTACGATTTGTCTCTGGTGGTCACCGAAAATGGTTGTGTCTCTGATACAGCCCGTCTGTCTGTAACAGCGGAAGCTATACTCGAGGCACCGCAGATCAGCTGTTCCCCGACGACTTCTAGCGTACTATTCAGCTGGAATTCGGTGGACAATGCCGATACCTATACGGTAAGCGGAGCGGCCGGCATGATGCAGAGCGACACCAGCTACCTGGTGGAAGGCCTGATGCCGGGAGAAGAAGTGAGCATCACGGTCGTGGCCGAAAGCAGCAACGCCTGTCCGGCCAGTAGTGCCGACTTCAGCTGCGCTGCGCTCTTCTGCCCGCCGGTAGAGGTGAGCATCCTGCCGCCGGCCGATCAGTGCTTCGATGGCAGTCCCCAGCTGATAGACCTATCCTTTGAGCTGAATAACGGCACTGGCAATGGCACGCTCAGCTGGTCCGGCGCCGGTATTGCCGATCCTGCAAACGGACAATGGTCTACCGCCGCTGCGCAAATTGGGCAGCCCAACGAAATTATACTGACCTGGACCGAAGACAACTGCTCGGTATCCGATACCGCATTCCTCAATGTATTTGCCCGGCCGGTAGCTGACTTCAGCGTCGATCAGCCGGTTTGCGAAAGCGATACTGCTGTGGTCAGCTTCACCGGCACGGTAAGCGGCGCG
>CAJXXJ010000613.1 GCA_913062745.1 uncultured Phaeodactylibacter sp. | reverse complement strand
ACCGCCAATCATATCAAGCGTACCTTCATCTTCCACTTTGTCGGCGGCACGCATTACCTGGCGCATATTGTCAATAATAATGCGGTGGTTCTCCAGAATGGTATCTACCATATAGTGCTCATCGGTAGTTACCTCCGCTTCTTCGATAGCTGCGCGCTTCAGGTAAGCGGACATTGTGCTCACCGGGCGCAGGCGCAGGGTGAGAACGCGTTCTGCAATTTCGTCAATTTTTTCCCGCGCATCATCATAGAGGTCTTCGAACTCTTCGTGCAGGTCAAAGAAGTTTTCGCCGTCAACATTCCAGTGGAAGTTCCGTAGGTTTTGATAGTACAGATGATAGTTGGAGAGCAGATCATTCAATTGATCTACAGTCTTCGCAACATCTTTACGATCTAATCCTAAATAATTCATATTCAACTTGTTATTTTTGATTGTTCACTTGTTGAACGGTAGCGGAGCGGCCCATGTTCGAACAATAAAGACATGAATATCAACGGAGTGTAAAGAACGCGACAAGCCGGGGCGGGCTCATTTTACCGGCTAAAGGGCCAGCGGCTGAGCAAGCGGTTGAGCGGGCCCATCCACCATGCGGGTTCGGGAGATGCTGTGCCTTCCTGGCTATCTTCTCCGGAGGGCTTGCTGCTGTACAGCTGCTCGTACAATTGCCGCACACTGCGGGCTACCATACCCCGCATCGGCAGCCGCGCCATCACTCCGTAAAGGGCGGCATTGCCCTGCGACTTGGCACCGGGGTGCTTTTGGGCGAAAGCCACTGCTTCCTGCAAATCATTTATGAAGGTGTCGAGCTGCTCCAAATGCTGTTGCATGACTGTGAGATGGATGCAATCAGGGCGCTGCTGCCGGTCCATCACCCACCCCTTAGCCTCCAGCTGATCAGCAATAACAAAAGTATCAGTCTGTTTATCGCTGCTGCGGAACGCCAGGATGTTCATACAGGGCTGGCCGATAATCTGCAGCCCGGGTATATTGCGGATGGCACTCTGCAGGCGTTCGCTGCCGGACAGCAAACCTTCGCCGATGCGCAGGTAGCCGGCTTCGCCCAGGGCATGCATAGCCGCCCAGGCGGCAGCGATCGGCCCACCCGAGCGGGAGCCCTGAAAGGTGGCAGAGGCATAAATGCCGCCCGGCCAGTCCGTGGAGACATAAAATTGATGCCGGAGGTAGTCTATGCTTCGGTACAGCAAAATGGAACTGCCCTTCGCACCGTAGGCAAATTTATGAGTGTCGGCGCTCATGGAGGTGACGCCGGGCAGCCGGAAATCCCAGGCCGGCAGCCGCCCGGGCCGCAGTCGTTCCACCCACGGCAGCATGAACCCGCCGATACAGGCGTCTACGTGCAGGGGGAGGCCATGGTTTTGTGCCAGCGCGGCAATTTCCGGCAGTGGGTCAAGCAGGCCGTGCGGGTAGGAAGGGGCAGAGGCGACGAGCATTAGGGTGCGTTTCGTCAGCCGTTTGCGCATTGCTTCCACATCTGCCCGCCCGTCTTCATCCACCGGTGTCTTGACGGTTTTTAGCCCGAGCAGGTGGGCCGCTTTTTCAAAAGCAGGATGGGCGGTCACAGGCAGCACTATTTCTGCGCCGGAACGCAGCTTGCCGGCCTTTCGGGCACGCTCCCGGTAGGTATATACGGCCAGAAATATGCTCTCGGTACCGCCGGATGTCACAGTGCCGCAGACACCATCGTCGCCGTTCAGCAGCCCGGCGGCCATCTGTATCAGCTCTCGCTCCATGCGCTGCAGGCTTTTGAAAGCAAAAGGGTTGATGTAGCTCTCGGAAAAGTAGAGGTTAGAGGCTGCTTTGAGTAGTGCGTCGTGCTCCGGGCCAAGGTGGTACACCAGGCTCCAGGTACGGCCTTCCTGCCAGTTGACGTCCTCCGACTTGAAATTGCTCATCTGCTCCAGCAGCGCCTCAGGGGGTTGCCCCTCGGTGGGTAGCCGGTAGTGATTAGGTGTGCTCATGATACAAAGGCTTTAGTAGCAAAGATAGGGCAGGGGAGGCGGTCTGTAAAATCTGCTGTCCGGCCCAGCTACGGCCCATTCATGCAAAACGCCCGACATTTTCAAGGACTGGCTCCGGGCCGCAGGGCACATCGGCTGGCAATTCCGGAATGCAGTTTCTATCTTCATGGGGAAAAAAGAGCATGCGTACCTTCTCCCTGATCTCCCTCTTTTGCCTGTTGGTGGCTTTCGCCAAAACGCAGGACCTGCCCCGGAAGGGCGTCAACCTGACCTGGCAGAATATGGCTTACTTCTCCTCTTCCGCTGCTTTTACAGATGCAATGAAGCAAAGCTCTGACTGGTACGGAGAGTTCAGCAGCCCGCTCGGCGAGCACGGCTATCCCATTGCACTTGGGCCTGATGAGTTTGCGCAGCGGTTTATTTTTTTGGAAACGGTGCACTACCCACTGGGAGAATACACCCTCAAATGGGAGGGGAGCGGCAGCCTGATGATCTCTACCTCAGGTGACGGCGATTTTGTTTTCGGCCCGGGTAGCACACCAGAGCAGGTAATACCCGTTACCAATATCCCTACTGATGAGGGCATTATGCTTACTATTTTGGAAACGGACCCGGCAGACCCCATCCGCAACGTCCGTTTCTACCTGCCCGGCTACGATGAAAATTCGAGCTACTGGACCGACCACTACATCGACTTCCACGCGCAGTTTGGCGTCACCCGCTTTGCCTGGGGCTCCGGTATGTACAGCCCGCAGCAGGATTGGGAGCAGCGCAGCCGGGTGGAAGACATCAGCTGGAGCGATTCTGACCTGGACCCCCTGGAAAACAATGGTTTGCCTTATGAAGTGATGGCGGACCTGGCCAACCGGGCGGGTGTGGACCTGTGGGTGTGCACACCGGTGCGGGCCAGCCGGGAATACCAACGGCAGTTGGCTGCCCTGCTGCGCGAAGCCCTCGACCCGGAGCTCCGGCTGTGGATCGAGTGGGGCAATGAGTACTGGAACTGCGGCTATTGGGGGTACGAGGGCTGTGTCTACCTGACTGAGCTTGGTGATCAAAATGGGCTCTACCGCCCTCAGAATTACGCGCTGCAGGCACTGGAGCTGTTTGAAGACTTCGACAGCGTCTTCACAGCCGCCGGGCAGCGCAGCCGGCTGCTGACGGTGCTGGGCGGGCAGGCTGACAACCACTGGGAGCTGCAGGAGTCGGCAGCTTATATTCAGCAGCAGGGGCGGATGGATGAGGTTGACCTGTTCGCTATCGCTCCCTACCTGCACGGCGGCGA
>CAJXXJ010000612.1 GCA_913062745.1 uncultured Phaeodactylibacter sp. | reverse complement strand
AGTAGTACTAATTACCCGAAAGCTTCTGGGCAAATTTCACTGTAGGTGCCTTGTGCACGCTTTGCGAGATACTAAATTTTCTCTCCAGACCTTGTCTTAATCAAGGCTTCATCACCAAAGAACAACAAGCCCTCCGAAAAGCGGTGGGCATGAAGGAAAGCCCGCAAGGGCAAAGAGTTGCTGGTGGTTATAGCAGGGAGGCTCACCTCTTTCCATTCCGAACAGAGAAGTTAAGCTCCCGAGCGCCGATGGTACTGCCTTATGGTGGGAGAGTAGGTCGCTGCCAGCTCAATATAACAGAAAGCTCCGCTGCGCATTTTTGCAGACGGGGCTTTTTGTCGTTTATGAGCCCACCGTTTTACAGAACCCTCCTGCTGCAGACTCTTCCCTGAAATCCTGTATAGCACTAAGCAGCAATGGTCCCTTTGTGATTTCCGCACATTCCCTTACCTTTATAATCACAAATTCGCACTCCCAACAGAATATAACACATTTTCACAGTCCGTTTTCGTGTCTTTTTTAATCCGCTCGCGTCTCAACACTAGCAGCATAAGTGTGATAGCCAGGCCGGGGCGCGGTAAAATGCTTAGAGCCTTTGGAAAATGCATGTGACAACAGCATGAAAGACCTTGAGGTCATTCATAGCTACCTGGAGTATCAGGCAGGGGAGTGTTTTGACTTGCTCTACAATCGCTACGTGGGGAAGATTTATGCGAAGTGCATTTCTATCCTTAAAGACGAAGCACTGGCGCAGGATGCTACGCAGGAAATTTTCACCAAGATTTTCCTCAACCTGTCCAGGTTTAAGGAGCAAGCCCGTTTTTCCACTTGGGTCTATTCCATCACCTATAACTACTGTATCGATATCGTGCGCCGCCAGAAAAAGAAAAAAGACCTCTTATCTGATGAGCTTGAAAACGCACCGGACCTGGCCGAAGACGAAATTTCAGACAAAGTGCTGCTTGAAATTGAAATCAGCCAGCTCAAAACAGTGCTCGAAAATATACCGACCAGTGACCGTATGGTGCTCCTTATGAAGTATCAGGATGGAATGTCGATCAGGGAAATATCCGAAGTGCTGGAGAAGACGGAAAGCGCAGTGAAAATGAAAATAAAACGTGCTAAGGCAAAAGCACAAAAAGCCCGGGAAGAACTCTTCCCGCAACCGACTATATAACCCTTATGGCCAAAGAGCTCAATAATTTCGAGCGGCTTCTCGAGGAACAGGCTAACGAGTTTCCCATCGACCAACGGGCGGAAACCAGGCAGCGTATTGACCATACCCTGACTTCCTACAAACTGATCGGGCAACTGGTCAATATGTACGTTCCCACTATGGTCAATGTGTTGATCGCAGCCGCCGGCGGCAACGATATAGATACCGCACCCAAGCCGTCCCGAAGCTGGGAACCTCCTCATCAAAAGCCACACGACCCGGTAGACGGTCCCCGCCTTCCGGATGGAGAAGAAGATAACATTCGATAACCAACCTTAAATTTATTTCAAAATGGATCTTTGGCAAATCTTGCAGGGCATGCTGGCACAGTTCGCCTCCGTAGTGCCCAATCTTATCGGCGCGCTTGCCATCTTTATTGTAGGGCTGATCATCTCCAAGCTCGTTGCCAAGCTGCTCCGCAATTTGCTGGTCCGTATCGGAATAGACCGGCTGGCAGAGCGGATCAATGAAATCGAGCTCGTCGAAAAAAGCAAGATCAAGCTAGTGCCCAGCGTACTGCTTTCCAGAGTCTTGTACTATTTCCTGCTGTTCATCTTCATCGTCGCCGCAACTGATGTGCTCAATCTGGCTTTCATTTCCTTGTTGATGAGGGATATCCTTAACTACGTGCCAGTAGTAATTTCAGCGTTGATTATGTTAGTCATCGGCCTGTTTATTAGTGACTTCCTCAAAAATATTGTCCGCACTGCCTGCGAATCCCTCGCCATTCCGGCCGCCAGCCTGATAGCAAATATTGTCTTTTACTTTGTTTTCCTCAACGTGGTGATGATCGCGCTGTCGCAGGCAAAAATTGACACCGGCTTTATACAGGATAACCTTTCCATTATTCTCGGGGGCATCGTCCTGGCCTTCGCCATCGGTTACGGCTTCGCTTCCCGCGATATCGTGTCCAACTTCCTGGCTTCTTTTTACAATAAAGGCAAAATACAAATCGGAGACATTATCGAAATCGATGGTGTGGTAGGGGAAGTGACGGCTATGGATAATGCCACCATTACGCTGAGGGCGGAAGACCGGCTCGTACTCTTTCCGATGCGGAGCCTGACTTCCGTAAAGATTGGCATCATTCGCCAGAAAGACCGGAATGTAAATGCTTAATCGTTGCGGCTAAGGATAGGGGGCGTGCTGTAGCAAAGGCTTTCCAGCTCCTCGTAAGTACCGTGGAATACATTAAAGTCCACAAATCCTTCAATACCTTCTATCCGGCCCCGGTTGCCATACTGCCAAAACTGCCACTCCCTGCCGCAAGCCAGGATCGGCTCCCGGGTATTGTAACGGGCAATCCAGATCGGGTATTCATCAAAGTGCCCCGCCAGGTATTTATTGTAAAACTTGAGGTTGGTATACAGAATAGGGCGGACACCGTAGTGGATTTCAATCAGGTACAGCCAGTTGAGGATGCCGGTGAGCAAATGCACTTTCGAAACCCCGTCCAGCACTTCCACATCAAGCACAGGCGGCAAATCACCTTCCTGAATATCTACTACTGACTTGAAATTCTCGGCTTGCTCCCGGGCCGGAAGGGTGGGGCGGTAGAAATGGTAAGCCCCGCGCTTGATGCCCACCCGCCTGGCATCTGACCAGTTCCGGCAATATAGCGAGTCTTGAAAAGTCAGGCCCTCGGTAGCCTTCAAAAACGCAAAGTGAACACCCTCCTGCACCACAGAGTCCCAGACAACGTGAGACTGATGATGAGACACATCAATACCGTGCACCTCATAACCGCTGAGGCGGCTGGTATTGACTTCGCATCCGTATGCGATAGCAAAAAGGGCCGATATCGTGAGCAGATAGCGTTTCACCGGGTTTCCTTCAGATTAATTTGAACAGAAGATCGCTAAAAATAAGCATGAAAAAAATCTTCAGCGCTCATTTAAAGTTTTGATAACAACTGTTTGTTTAGTATTTACGATTCCTGAGACCCGAAAGATACGGTAATGGAAGCATTTCACCGATTTTTGCAATTTGTTTGACGCTTAACGCCACTTTAGTATGAATCTTCGCCAGCTTTTTTTACAGCACCTCGCAC
>CAJXXJ010000611.1 GCA_913062745.1 uncultured Phaeodactylibacter sp. | reverse complement strand
CTCGGGCTGATGTCCAAGGAAAATGCCATCATGTTTCTGTTTGTGCTGCCCCTGGCCTTTTACGTTTTCACGAAAGCACCTGCCGGGCGTATCCTGAAGCAGACTGCCCCGCTTGCGCTGGCCGCCGCCGCTTTTCTGGCTATCCGCTTTTCAGTGCTGGGCTTTGGGTTGAGCGAGCCGACCACCGAAATGATGAACAACCCTTTTGTCAAGGTACAGGGCGGGGAGTACGTGCTGTTTACCGCGCAGGAGCGGCTGGCGACAGTCATGTACTCACTGGGCAAATATCTGCAGCTGCTGTTCTTCCCCATCACGCTCTCGCACGATTACTACCCGCGGGCGATCGGGGTGATGACCTTCGGCGACTGGCAGGCACTGCTAAGCCTGTTGGTATATCTGGCGCTGGGCGTATACGCGGTTTTGCGCCTGCCCAAACGCGACCCTATGAGCTTTGCCATCCTTTATTATCTGCTCACGCTGTCCATCGTTTCCAATCTGTTTTTCCCGGTGGGTACGCATATGGCAGAGCGCCTGCTTTTCATGCCATCGGTAGGGTTCTGCCTGGCTATTGCGCTGCTGGCTTACCGATGGGTAAAGCGCTCCGCGCCGGCGGGTAAAATTCCGGCCTTCCGGCGCTTCAGGCCGGCGCTGGCTGTACTCACTGCGGTTGCGCTGCTGTTTGGCGTGCGCACAGTAGCCCGCAACCCGGCCTGGCAGGACAACTATACCCTCTTCCTCACCGATGTGGAGCATACGCCCAACAGCGCAAAGCTGCGCAATGCGGCCGGCGGAGAGCTGACCACCCAATCAGTCAATGAAACCAACGAGGCGAAGCGCCGGCAAATGCTGCAGCAGGCTGTAGAGCACCTCAACGAAGCCGTGCGCATCCACCCCCGCTACAAAAATGCCTACCTGCTGCTGGGCAATGCCCACAACTATCTGCAAAATTTCGAGCAGTCCATAGCCAGCTATCAGCAGGCACTGGAAATTGACCCGAACTACCGGGAAGCCCGCCGCAACCTGGGCATCACCTATAAAGATGCCGGAAAATACTACGGCGAACAAAAGCAAGAGATTGGAAAAGCGTTACAATATCTACAAGAAGCTTACAAACTGCTGCCCGAAGAGTACGAGGTGGTGCGCCTTTTAGGCGTTGCGCACGGCATCCGCGGGAACACGGGCCAGGCTGTAGAGTTCTTTAAGAAAGCGACTGAAATTTCGCCGGAAAGCGCAAGCGCCTGGTTTGACCTGGGTACCGCCTACCTCAACATGGGCAATCAGGAGCTGGGCATGCAGTACCGCAACAAGGGGCTGCAGATGGACCCCTCGCTTGGGCAGCGCGGCAGCAACTAGAAAAACGGGATGACGATGACGAAGAACAATTGGGGAATTTACGCTACGCTGCTGCTGGCCTGCACTGCACTCTCCGCAGCGCCTCAACCTCCACAGCCCCCCGGCAGCCCGGCGGAAACATGGGCCGACTCGGTATACCAAAGCATGAGCGAAGAGGAGCGGCTGGGGCAGTTGTTCATGATCCGCGCGCATTCTGACAAAGGCGAAGAGCACGAGGCGGAAGTCCGCGAGCTCATACAGCAGTACAAAGTCGGCGGCCTGTGTTTCTTCCAGGGCACGCCGGAGCGGCAGGCGGAGCTCATCAATGAGTACCAGCAAATCGCCAGCCCGGTACCGCTGATGATCGCCATAGACGGAGAATGGGGGCTGGGCATGCGCATGAAGTCGAGCACGATCAGCTTCCCGCGGCAGCTTACGCTGGGCGCGATTCAGAACAACCGGCTGCTCTACGACATGGGCGAAGAGATTGCCCGGCAGCTCAAGCTCGTTGGCGTACACGTCAACTTTGCGCCGGTCGCTGATGTCAATAACAACCCGGCCAACCCGGTCATCAACGAGCGCTCCTTTGGCGAAGACCGGCTCAACGTGGCCGTAAAAAGCCTCAACTACGCCAGAGGTATGGAGAACAACGGCGTGATGGCTTGCGCCAAACACTTTCCGGGGCACGGTGATACCGATGTGGATTCCCACCTCGACCTGCCGGTGATCCGCCACGACCTGCAGCGGCTCGACAGTATCGAACTGTTCCCCTTTCAGGTACTGGCAGAGCAGGGCATTGGCAGCATGATGGTCGCCCACCTCAACGTGCCTACTTTCGATGCGCGTGAAAACCGCCCCACTACCCTTTCCTACAATACCGTCACCCGCCTGCTACAGGAAGGCCTGGAGTACGACGGCATCATCTTTACGGATGCACTGGAGATGAAGGGCGTCACCAAGCACTTCGAGCCCGGTGAAGTGGAAGCCGAAGCCCTACTGGCCGGTAATGACGTGCTGCTGCTGCCGGAGGATATGGAAGCCGCTTTTCGCGAAATCAAAGCTTACCTGAAGGAAGGAAAACTGAGCTGGAAAGAATTGGAAAAAAGCGTCAAAAAAATACTGCGCGCCAAGTATCGCCTTGGGCTAACGGATTTCAGCCCGCTGAAGACCGACAGCCTGCGGCGGCAGCTGAATACCGGCGAAGCTCAGGCCCTGAAGCAAACCCTGCTGGCGAATGCGCTGACCCTGCTGCGCAACCCGCAGGAGCTTATCCCCTTTCAGTCGATCAACGACTCCCGCATGGCCAGCCTAAGCATAGGAGCCGGCAGCCCTACCCCCTTTCAGCGCAGGCTGCAGGATTACAAGCGAATGCCCGCCGTGCAGCTGAGTAGCAGCCCTTCCGGTGCAGAGCAGCAATCTGCGATCAATCAACTGCAAGATGCAGAGGTCATCCTCGTCAGCCTTCACAACATGAGCAGCCGCGCCAGCAAAGATTTTGGCGTAAGCCGCGCCGCCCGGCAACTGATCGAGCGGCTCAGCCAGCGGCATAAGGTAGTCCTTACGGTATTCGGCAACCCTTATAGCCTGAAGTTCTTTGAAGACGTCCCCTGGGTGCTGCAAGCCTATGAGGACAGCGAGATGATGCAGCAGCTCGCCGCCGAGGCGCTGTTCGGTGCCCGCTCCATCCGGGGCCGGCTGCCCATCACCGCTTCCGAACGCTACACTTACAATACGGGCGTAATGACCAGGCGCCTCTCCCGCTTTGGCTACAGCCAGCCCGAAGCGGTGGGCCTGGACAGCAGCACGATCAGCTCAATCGCGGAATTGGCAGAGAAAGCCATCGCCACCCGCGCTACCCCGGGCTGTGTGGTACTGGTTGCTAAAGACCAGCAGATCATCTACGAGCGCGCATTCGGGCACCACACCTACCATGAAGA
>CAJXXJ010000610.1 GCA_913062745.1 uncultured Phaeodactylibacter sp. | reverse complement strand
CGGAGTCAACGACCGCTTCCGGCCATTTCCCGGCAAGGGCGTAGAACGAATACTGGGCGTACAGGTGTTCGACCGCTGGGGGACAATGGTCTACGATAGTGCACAGGGCGGCCCCACAGGCTGGGATGGAAGCTTCCGGGGCCAGCCTATGCAACCGGCCGTATTCACTTACGTGGTCAAAGCCCTGTACATTGATGGGGAAACGCGGCAGTTTTCCGGGGCGCTGCATTTGCTCAAATAGCCCGGCTTAACAATTATCTAACGGTGAATTAATCCTGGCTAAACACATGCTGGGTATTTTGCCAGCTATGATACGCTTAGGCATAACTATTTACCTGTTACTGTTGGTCGCCGCCTGCCGTTTTGCGCCCCCCGGTGTCACCAACATTCTTATCAAAGGTTCTGATACGGAAGTCAATCTGGCGCTCAGCCTGGCGGAGTCCTATATGGAACATGACCCGATGGTGTCTATTGCTGTGACCGGCGGCGGCTCAGGAATGGGCATTGCTGCGCTAATCAATGGCAAAACTACAATCGCCAACTCCTCCCGGGCTATGAAACCCCAAGAGGTAGAGCTGGCAAATGAGCGGGGTATTCACCCGGTGCCCATCGTTTTCGCAGTGGATGCTTTGGCGCTCGTGGTGCACCCTGAGTTGGAAGTGGATGCGCTTTCGGTTAACGAAATCGGCCAAATTTACCGCGGGGAAATCACCAACTGGCAGGCTGTTGGTGGGCCGGATTTGGAAATTACCATCTACGGGCGGCAGAGCAATTCCGGGACTTATGTATTCTTCCGGGACTCTGTGCTTCGGGCAGATTATGCACCCGCTCTGATGCAGATGAACGGCACTGCGCAAATCGTTGAAGCGCTGCGCACAGATATTTCCGGCATCGGCTATGTAGGCCTGGGCTATGTGCTGGACAAGCAGCGGCAGCCGATTGAAGGCATCCGGATCATGGATATTGCTGTGGAAGGCAGCGATGAGGCGCTGTCACCGGTAGAGGTCAGTAACATCCGCAACGGGGCTTACCCGCTGGTCCGGCCACTCTTCCAATTTACAGATGGCCCGCCGGAAGGGGAGCTCTTAGAATTCATACAGTTTTGCCTGAGCGACCGGGGGCAGGAATTGGTGGAAAAGAGCGGCTACTACCCGCTGAGCCCCCGCTTTGAACGGTATAATAAACAATGGCTGCATGAGTAAACTAAGAACCCGATTTCTGGCAGACCGGATTGCGCGCTTTTTGTTTGCTTTTGCTGCGCTGTTTTCAGTAGGTATTTTGCTGGGCATTTTCGTCATGCTGCTGTACAACGGCGCTAAGACTTTTGAGTCGGTATCCCCGGGCAATTTCTTTTTCAGCACAGAATGGAACCCCTCCGCTTACGGGGAAGCTTCCTTCGGGGTGCTGTCGATGGTAGCAAGCACACTGCTCGTCACCATCGGAGCGATGGCCATTGCGGTGCCGCTGGGCATAGGAGCTGCCGCCTACCTGGCAGAAGTAGCCAGTGAACGGGTCAGGGAAATTCTGAAACCTGCAATTGAGCTGCTGGCAGCTATCCCTTCTGTGGCGGTAGGCTTCATCGGTATAGTAGTGGTGGGCCCCTTCCTGGCAAAAATCTTCAACCTGAGCAATGGCCTGAATGCACTGAACGGTTCCATCCTGCTGGCAGTCATGTCGCTGCCCACCATCATCACGGTAGCAGAGGACGCCATACGCTCGGTGCCCACGAGCTTCAAAGAAGCTTCCTATGCGTTGGGCGGTAACCCCTGGACTACGCTGGTGCGCGTCACCCTTCCGGCAGCGGCTTCCGGAATAATTGCAGCCGTCATACTGGGCATGGGCCGGGCGATCGGCGAAACCATGACCGTCCTCATGGCGGCTGGCAATGCCACCGGTTTCCCGGAAGGCTTTTTCTCTCCGGTCCGCACCATGACGGCTACTATCGCCATTGAGCTGGGAGAAGTGCCCTTCGGTACGCCGCATTATTACAGCCTCTTTGCGGTAGGGGCTTTACTGTTCATCCTGAGCCTGGGCTTCAATCTGATCGCCGAGCGTATCGCGGCCCGCTTCCGCTACAATCACTGACCGTATGACGACCAAAACTTTCCTGAGACAGCCCGGATTCTTACTGCTGTTCGCTTGTACGCTGATCGTACTGGCTTTTCTGGGGCTGATCATCTACGATATCTCTGCTAAAGGCATCCCTGCACTGAGTTATGAATTCCTGACGGGGTATCCACGGGAGGGAATGACGCAGGGCGGCATCTTTCCGGCCATCTTCGGCACTGCCTTTGTCACGATAGTTACTACTTTGTTTTCGCTGCCGCTGGGCGTAGCTGCTGCTATTTACCTCAGCGAGTACGCCGAAGATAACTGGTTGAATCAACTCGTCCGTGCCTCTATCCGGAACCTGGCCGGCGTGCCTTCCATCATTTACGGGCTGTTCGGGGTGGCGCTTTTCGTACAGGCTATGCGCATGGGCACTTCCGTGCTGGCGTCCGGGCTTACCCTGGGCCTGCTTACGCTGCCGTACGTCATCACCGCTACTGAAGAAGCGCTGAAAAATGTGCCCCGCTCTTACCGGGAAGGCGCTCTGGCGCTCGGGGCTACCAAATGGCAGGCGATTTATACGAATGTATTACCGAGCGCCGCATCGGGTATCGTAACCGGAGCCATCCTCGGCTTATCGCGGGCGGCGGGGGAAACTGCGCCCATTCTTTTCACCGGCGTGGCGTTTTACCTGCGTTACCTGCCGGCATCGGTTTTTGATGAGTTTATGGCACTGCCATACCACCTCTATATTTTATCCACGCAGCACCACGCTATAGCTGAGGTGCGCCCACTGGCCTACGGGACTGCCCTGGTGCTGCTGGCGCTGGTCTTTCTGCTCAATTTGCTGGCGTTCATCATCCGTTATCGCTATCGTAAACTTAACCGCCATGTTTGATTCAAAAAACATCAAAATACAGGTCGAGCAATTGCGCCTGTCCTTCGGAGAAAAAGAAGTACTCAAGGGGATCGACCTGCATATCCCGGAACGCAAAATCGTGGCGCTCATCGGCCCGTCCGGCTGTGGTAAGTCTACCCTGCTGCGCGCTATGAACCGTATGCACGACCTGACGCCAAGCGCCAAAATCAGCGGTGACATCCGCCTCGATGGGGACAGTATTTATCATGCCCGGGCAGATGTGGTGGATATCCGCCGGCAGATCGGTATGGTTTTTCAAAAGCCGAACCCTTTCCCGAAGTCTATCTTTGACAATATCGCTTACGGCTTT
>CAJXXJ010000609.1 GCA_913062745.1 uncultured Phaeodactylibacter sp. | reverse complement strand
AACCATGACTTCGTGTCGGCATATACTCGTGCGTCGGGTTTGTGCCTTACGCCCAAACCTCTCCGTTCCGAGTATAAGCGAAAGAGCAGAGGAGTCTGACACCGCCTTATCCCTGCGCCCGCTCTTTGAGCAGCTGCTGTCGGAAGCCACAACGGAAGAACGGGAGCAGCTGTGGGAATTGCTGCGGGATCACATTGAGGTGTCGTAGGGCTGTTTTCCCGGTTCACCAGGCTTTGATGACCAATGATCGTTCGCTCCAAACATACCCTTATCGGACTGCCGGACCACATCTCCCTGCGGCACCGCTACTGCCCGACACTACTTCACCCCCTCACTCCACCGGCACCCGGGTAGAATGCATCATCTTCAGCCTCCACCCCTCTTCTGTCTTCACCGCTACGGCGCTTTCCAGCCACTGCCGCCTGGCGACCAGGGTATCCGCCCGGACGAATTCAGCGTAGTTGTGATAAGCCATCTGTATGGAATTCCCGTACTTCTCCATAGCAATGTACTCCATGCGGTTCTTCCGCTCCGGCCGGCCTTCCCGTTGCAGCTGACTGCGGATGTAGGCCCGGATCGTGTCGTTGTCCCAGACTTCACCGTGCTCCAGTATGATAAAATCGTCCGTGTGGTACCTGGGAATGGCGCTGGAATCGACTCCACCCCAGATTTCATCAAAGGAGCCCTGTATCAGCCCCTTTGCGATTTCCTCCTCTTCGCGGCTCAGCTCCTGCGCGCTTTCCGGATTAGGAGATTGGCAGGAGCTCAGCAATAACAGCAAAATGATGACTCTCATAATGGTAGGTTGTAAGTAACTATTAAGCATGATCAGAAAATCGCGTTTTCTGCCTTTGTTTGCCCCATCCCTAAAGGGTGCAAAGCCAGAAAACGCGCTGGCTCCCTTTAGGGTAAGGGGCGAAACAGGGCGTTTTCTGCTTATTTTTTTAATGCTGAATAGTTACGTTGCATCTCCGCAAAAAGTGCGGCGTTTTAGGGAGGTTGATTAGTGAAGGGAGGGAGTTTGGGGCAGGCCCTGCTACTTCATCAATACGTTAAGCTCCATTCTGGTTTTTCGTCAGCTGCACGGGAATGGGTTTTCCTTCCTGGTATATTTTCAGTTCGATGATATCCGCCGGGAGGCTAAAGCCGTTTTGGGTTAAATTCAGCAGGATGCTGTTCATCACCTCTGTTTTGAGCAGCGCTATGTGGCCGGTAAAATTGTACGAGTTAACCCAGTAAAAAACGCGAAGATTGACCGTGCTGGTACCAAACTCCTCGAGCAGGAGGAAGGGTTCTAAGTCACCATTCTGTTCGATTCGCTGGTCAGCCTGCAGCGATTTGATGATGAGGCGCCGGGCTTCCATAATATCATTGCCGTAGTCGATTCCAAGTACAAAATCGTACCGTAGCAAACCATCCCGGGTATAGTTGATCAGTGGGTTTTTGATCAGCATCGCATTGGGGATGAATATGTCTTTGCCTTCAAACGTGCGGATGTGGGTGTTGCGAAAATTCAGTGCTTTGACTATACCTGTCAGGCCTTCGACCTCAATATAATCTCCTGTCCCGAATGGCCGGCTGAACGCCAGGAAGAAGCCGGCGAGAAAGTTCTCCCCGATATCTTTAAAAGCAAAACCCAAAATTATGGCTGATACACCGGCGCCGGCCAGTAATCCACTCGCTGTTTTGCCGAGGCCTATTTGATTCAAAAATATGGTTATCCCGATAATCAGAAACACCAGGAAGATCATCCTTCCGGCAAAATTGACCAACAAGCGGTCTTCTATCCGCCTGGCAAGCCTTTTTTTGGTCACCGATCGCAGAAACCTCCCCAGCAAGATAAAGAGGACTAACAGGATTAGGCCTACTGCTATCTGCGGTGACTTTTCGATGGTGGAATTGCGAAATTCCTCAAAAGAGCTAATGAATTCTTGCCACATGTTCTCTGTTTTGGGCCACAGGGCGAGATACCCCTGCCTTTTGGGTGGAACCCGGGATGGTGGCGATAGTTTGGTTTGGGGGTAAAACAGGGCAGTTTCTGCTTATTTTTCCATGTATGCTGAATAGTTACGTCGATTGTTCAATAATCGGAGCATTACGGACGGTTTACCAGTTGTATTGAATCCCCAGCCTCAAGATGTCGATTACTCTGTTTGATTCCGAATTATTGAAGTTTATGTTGCCCGATAACCCTCCGTATAAGCCAAAGCTTTCACTAAACTTGTAGCCAAGAGTTAATGGTAAATTGAGATTGTGAGAGGTTACTTCATCAGCGAAGTCATTAAATTTATGTCGGTCATAACTGTACTCCAAGCCGAAATCCAGGCCGAAATTTTGGTGTTTTAATAGGCGGTAAAATATTCCGCCTCTCAAGCTATAAGATTCGTGATAGTTATAAGCGGCCCTTGCTGTAAGCCCAATTCTGCCTGCTATCAGCTTGCTGTAGCTCAGTTCTGTATTTAACCCTGACAGTTCGGAATACAAGGCTCCGATTGAAATATTATTCGTGGATTGTCCTTTCATGCCACAGCTTAGTGAGAACATAAAAATCATAAAAATGAGCTTCTTCATAATTTAATTACTTTGTGGGTTGATATTGAATGTTTGGTATAGATCTTTAAATGGTAAATACCACTAATCAGGCTTGATAGGTCTGGAGTTTGGAGATCGCCGATATCAATAAGCTTTCCATTTGTGTTAAAAATCTCAACTTTTTGAACCTTCTCTTCCGAATCAATATGTATCAGCCCGTCCGTTGGATTAGGGTATACTCTAGTTCTTGTTGTTGCGTGTATATCATTTACGGAAACTAATTGGTTGAAAAATCTGATCGCCCAGCCATCAGGAGGCCACCAATCTACGCCGCCGGAGCCTTCGGTATTGAGTTCAAATTCTTCATGGCTGCCGAGATCGTTGAATTCCATCAAAATGTTTTCATCATAGGGGTGATACAGAGCCAATTGTGGCCCCAACGGTAGTGGGCCTTGATCGGTTAGTAAATAAAATCCTTCTCCCGGCACATAAACTGGTGAGTTCTCTAAATCTGAAGGGCCAAATTTTAATTCTATTGTTCCGTCATCATAGAGCCAATACTGAAAATTTACATGGCTGTCATATTCTGCAACAGATGGATCAGAAAACAACCTGTTTTTTGTAAACTGAACAACTAAAAATTCCTTACCTTCTTTTCCCAACTTTCTTTTTTCTGTGTAAACTGACGCCATTCGTCGGACAAACCCAGTTCGTTCGACGATGAGAATAAAAATCGTTTCTGTGGGA
>CAJXXJ010000608.1 GCA_913062745.1 uncultured Phaeodactylibacter sp. | reverse complement strand
TATCGTCAAATTCCCGGAAATCGCGGGGCATGCGCTCCGGCAGCTGCAGCAAATCCGGGAACATTTTGGCCTTGAGCCGCATTTTGGCGTTCAGCCCATCCATGAACCGATGCCGGTAGTGCCAGTTGTGCCAGCGGTCGATTTGTTCGTTAGCGGATTTCACATCGCAGGGCACCGAAAAGGCTACCCCCCCAATGACTTCTTTTGGCAGGCGCTCCGGCGACTCGCCGAGGTACTTGAGCAGAACGTTACCCCCCAGGCTGAAGCCGACCAGCGCGATGTGCCGGTAGCGCCCCTGCGCCAGGGCGTGAGCGATGACAAAGCTCAGGTCCCCCGTTTCTCCGATATGGTAAGAGCGCAGCAGGCGGTTGGGCTCTCCGCTGCAGGAGCGAAAATTGAGCCCCAGAGCGTCCCAGCCCCGCTGATTGAAATACTGCGCCATCCCTTTGATGTAAGGGCGGCGGGCACTGCCTTCCAAGCCGTGCAGGCCGATGAGCAGCCGGTCACTGCCCACCACTGACCAGTCGAGGTCAAGGAAGTCCCCATCGGGGGTGTCAACTCGCTCCCGCTCATAGCCTACCTCCTCAATCTTTCGGAAGAATGCCGGATAGATAGTATTGGCATGTGCGTTGCGGAAAACGCCGCGCGGCCGGTAAGTCGATCTTGGGATAACGGGCATAGCAGTAGTTTTGCGGTGCAAAGATAGCGGACAAAGGGAAGACTTGACAAGTTTAGCGGAAGGATATCCGGCAGAAACTTAATGATGCGGGGGTGGACCGGAGTTTCAGGGCTCCACCAGGGGCGTAAGCGAGCGGATGCGCAGCTCCAGGCCCAGCACATTATCGCCCAGGCGCTGCTCGTAGTAGCGCAGCCCGTTGCGAGCCTGCTCCAGGCTGTCAAACATCAGGCCAAGGTAGAGCGCATAGCCTTGCTCGCCTTCGTCAAAGCAGCCCAGGTAAATTGCGCTTGCCGCAAAACCGTACTCTTCCATTTGCTGCTGACGGGCGTTGGCAGCGCTGAAGGATGCGAACTGATCGAACTGAACGATATAGGTAGGCCCGCTCAGGTGCCGGATCCGGGAACAATCGTATACAGCTTCCTGCCCTTCCGGGTCTAACTGTGCGATAAACCCCTGACGGGAATTAGGCTCCGGGCCGGGCAAAATTTCGGCTTGCGGCAGCTGCAGCCCCACCCCCAGATAAGCCTCTACATCGGAGCGGATAGGGTACGGCCAGACCAGCGGTGTATCCACCACAAAGTAGAGCGGCTGCACGATGCGCTCGTTGCGCTCGCGGGCCTCAATGACCCGGGCGAGGTACTCTTTTTCGTTCTCGACCTCTATGGTTTTCTCCTGTTCCAGGTCTTCGGCAAACAGGACGCCGCAGAGCACCAGGGCTGCCAGGCAAAAGAAAAGCTGATATTTGTAGCGGCGGAGATTGGTCCCCCTGAACTGCTGCATCCAATCCGGCATTCCCCCCGGCGGCATCAGGCGTTTCAGCTCTGGTTCGGCCAGCAAAGAAACCTGCCGCCGTTTGTTTTTAAAAAGGTCCTGCCGGGCCGGCGAAACCTGCAACTGAGGCCTGCCGTCTTCCCGCACCACCACCAGGCCGAAGCCATTGTAAATACACTGCCGCTTGAGCTCCAGATACTTAGAATCGCGCGTGAAATTGGCAAATACATCCTCACCGATGGCGATCCACTGCTCATCGGCGAAGTACTGTTTAAATTGCTCTACGGCATAGATGTAGCGGTAACGGCGCATACCGCGCAATAGCAGCAGGAAGCTGAGAAAGAGGACCAAAAAGACCATGAGTATCCCTCCCAACACCCCGATTGCGGTCAGCTCGGCGATGCGCCAGCTGCCCTGATAGTAGCCGGCCGTGTAAAGGCCAGCTGTAATTAGGCTCGACACCGCCGCGGCATCCCAGCGCAGGAGCGGGCGCCGCAATTTGTAGGCTACTTCGTGTTTTTTGGGCAGCGATGTCGCTTCTATGGTCGCCCGGAAAAGCTCGCCCCCGGGTTTCGGGAAGGTCAGAAAACCATCGGCAACAATACCTCCTGCGCCCCGGCGGTTGGACGACAGCTGAGTGGCCCCCTCCCGCTCCCGATAGCGGTAGTGGCTCTTGAGGTAGCTCAGAGTTGCTTTGGTGATCTCCTGTTCGCTGATTACTGCCACTTGATTATTGTGTCTGTTCCAGTTGTTGCCAGAGTTTTACCGTCTCTACGGCCGGGCGCACGTCGTGTACGCGCAGTACTTTTGCGCCCTGCTGCAGGGCGACCATGTGTAAAGCAGTGGTTCCGTTGAGGGCATCCGATGCTTTGATCTTCAGCACTTTATTAATCATAGACTTACGGCTCAGCCCGGCCAGTACGGGAACTTCCAGCATTTGGAAAACGTGCATGTTTTTCAGCAGCTGATAGTTGTGCTCCACGGTCTTGCCGAAGCCGAAGCCGGGGTCCACCAGCACATCGTGGACGTTAAGTGCCCGTAATTTACCGATTTCCGCAATAAAAAAGTCCAATACCTCCTGCACTACCTTTTCGTACTGCGGGTTTTGCTGCATGGTCTTAGGGCTTCCCTGCATGTGCATGAGAATGTAGGGCACGTTGAGCTCCGCCACCGCCGCAAACAAACCGGGATCGTAGCGCCCGGCAGAAATATCATTGATCAGTGCTGTACCGTGTTGTAAGGCCTCTTTGGCAACTTCGCTTCTAAACGTATCCACAGAGATCAAAATGTTTTCGCCGTATTTGCTTTGCAACAAGGATAGGATAGGGAGGAGTCGGCTTTTTTCTTCTTCGACAGAAATGTGATCGGCTCCAGGTCTCGAACTATAAGCGCCTACGTCTATAAAACTTGCACCTTCATTAAGCATCTTATCCACCTGGGTCAGGATGGCCTTGTCGTTTTTGTAGCGTCCTCCATCGTAAAAGGAATCCGGCGTAAGATTGAGTATGCCCATGACCTTAGGCGAACTTAAATTTACAAGTTTTCCTTTACAATTGATCGTCATATGAAATTAGAAATTTGAAGACCGGATGGTACGCGACCTATCTCATCATGGTTTGTTTACGATCCGGACCTACAGAGACGATTTTGATCGTTACTCCAATAAAATCTTCGATAAATTTGATGTAGTGCTTTAAGTTTTTCGGAAGGTCATCATAATTATCAACTTTATTCGCCGCTCTTTTAATTTCTTTTCTATCTTCAGGGTCACGGAAACAACAATGTTTATATTTTCTACCACTACCACACGGACAAGGCTCATTTCTTTTTAC
>CAJXXJ010000607.1 GCA_913062745.1 uncultured Phaeodactylibacter sp. | reverse complement strand
GCGGACGCAAAGGTCGCGCTGAAGCTTACTGCCAGCAGTAACATTACTGCACGGATCAGGCGTGATGGGGAAACGAAAATGTTCGTTTGTTCCATAAAGATCACGATTTGTTTGAAAATTAAGTAAAAAGGTCGTTAAACTGTAAAGGCTAAACACAGCACTGCTGCATTTAGTCTAATTTTTTTTAGGTCGTCTGGGTTCAAGTGGAGCAGAACAGTAACGTTTATCAGCGAATTCCTTTAAATCGCAACTATTCTTTCTTTAATAACTGGCGGTCTATATTAGTTCTTTCTGAATATTTTCAGCGCGCAAGATAAGTAAGAAATCAAGAGAACACCAAATATTTTGCCGGTAAGACAATAAAAAAGCCGGACCCATTATTTCGGATCCAGCTTCTAAATGGGGTGAAAATTCACCCCAACCCAATGGGTTGCTAAAAAAACGCAACCCCCGGTCACCCAGCGACCGGATATTTTTTAATGCGGTAAATACTTCATCACCAGGCCGTAGGTAAAAGTACCCAGTGTGGCTCCTGCCAGTACCAGCAGCATAATGGTGTAGCCACTGCCCAGCAGTACGTACATAGGCCCCGGGCAGCACCCCACGAGCGCCCAGCCCAGGCCAAACACAGAGCCGGCGAGCAAATGGCGCTTGAGGCTCAGCTTCATCGGGTTATAAGCCACCAGCGTCCCGCGCAGTGTCTTCATTTTAGTCTTTTTCATGACCCACATGCTCAGGGCACCCAGCACAACAGCCGTGCCAATGATGCCGTACATATGGAAACTTTCAAAACGGAACATCTCGTGGATGCGGAACCAGGAGACTGCTTCAGATTTCGCCATGACGATGCCGAAAAAAACACCGACTATGAGGAATGATATATTTTTCATCTTGGATTTGTCTTTTTACTCTTCAAATCAATTATGCCTGCTACTGCTCTACAGCGCCATCAAAAACGGAAATATGAAATGGGTCATCAAAAGGCCTCCGATAAAGAAGCCAATGACCGTAATCAAAGAAGGCAGCTGAAAATGAGCCAGCCCGGAAATAGCATGGCCAGAGGTACAACCATCGCCGTAGCGGGCACCAAATCCGACCAGAAAACCACCTCCCAGAGCAATAAGCACTCCTTTCAGGCTTTCGAAATTCAGAATAGAGGTCGGTACAAAGCCTATCCCCTGAGCGTCGGATTCCGGGTAGGCGATACCAATACCAGACAAGTACTCGATGGTCGACTCAGATATGGCCACGGGCTCGGGGCTCGCCAGAAAAGTTGTGGCAATATACCCCCCGATCACCCCACCGATAGCAAAGGCGATGCGCCAGAACTCGTCTTTAAGGTTCATCTTAAAAAAGTCGGATACCCTTCCTCCTCCGGCAGCGCTACAAAATGCCTTGAAGGTGGTTGACACCCCAAAGCTGCGCCCCATCCACGTCATAAGCGCCAGAACAAGCGCAATTGCTGCACCCGATACAGACCAGTGCCAAGGCTGGCTGATGAGTTCCCAAAAACTGGAAGCATTAATACTCAATCCCATAGTTAAATTAGTGTTCGGTCATTATAAAGTGAGTTTGCAGGCCGGCTCGTAAGCCCTAAGCGGCACGCAACAGACCTGCAGACTTATGTAAGGTTGCGATTCTCCAATTAGTTGGAAAACTCCTGAATGATATGCTTAAGCTGATGCGCGGACTGCATGCCGGACTGCCGCCACATAATTTCGCCCTTCTTGAAAAGCACAAAGGTGGGGACGCCCTGTATCTGCATTTTGGAAGCCAGCGCCCGGTTTTTGTCCACATCTATCTTTACAATAGAAGCCAGGTCTTTGGTTTCACCCGCTACCTCTTTGAGTATAGGCGCCATCGCCTTACAAGGGCCACACCACTCTGCTGAAAAATCAATAAGGACCGGCTTATCGCCGTTTATAAGATCGTTGAATGACATCTTCTTGCTCATGTTCTTAAGTTTTGTTGTCGATCACAGTGCAAAGGTGGGCGAAATGGGCGCACTTATCAGTGATGACCGTCACATTCTGCACGAACTTTTGTCGTGCTCTGCCTGTACAACAAACATGTGATACACATCACCGTTATTTTATTTTGAAAGCCCGATATTTGGTGCTCTTCAACCAAACTTTTATCCATGACAGAGACTGTAAACCAACCTTTGCCTCCTGCTCAGGCTGTAAAGGATTTACCCAGGTCCCTACAATACATTGCAGAACAACTACAAGAAGAACGCGAGCTGCGCCCCGCCGACATGCACCGGATCGTCCGCGAAGCTCAGGTGCAAATGGAGGATATACTGCCCTGGGCGGACTACAGCCATTCTCCGGCAGACAGCTATGGCAGAAAGCTGATCTATCAGGGCGGCAATTTCGAGATTATGGCGATGTCGTGGATGCCCGGCGACTTCTCCGGCGTTCACGATCACGGATATACAGAGTGGGGTGCGGTGCAGGTTTTTGGCCCGGCGGAGCACGCTACTTTTCGGGTGGAAGAAGGTAAAATCTCCACCCTCTCCCGCTTTAACTTTTCTCCCGGCGACATAGTAGGCGTAAGCCATACCCTGGTCCACCAAATGGGCAACCCTACCTCAGCGCCATTCCTTACTCTGCATGTGTACGGCCGCCCTTCTGATATCGAAAATGTCACCGGCGACGCCCGGGTATACGATCTGGAAAACAACCGGATACAACGTGTGGACGGCGGCGTCTTCTTTGCTCTGCCGGAGCAGGAAGTCAAATGGATGGAAGAAGGGCCGGTGGCTGATTTCCCCACCCGGCTTCGCTACCGCGTAGAGCTCGCCCGCCGGCTGCAAAAAATGGCGGAGCACAAGCTGCCCGGTGCGGAAGCGCAACTGCAGCAGGTACTGCAGCGCCTGTTCAGTGACAGCGAACACAAAAGATTGCTGCGCTTCCTGCAGGAGATTACCGACGAGAACCGCCATCAGCAACACTCCGTACACTGGCGCATACTGAACCGCGAGCTGCAGGAGGCCGCCCGACTGCAACGGGACATCAGCGGGCAGAGTGGACAGGGCGACCGCTTTCATAAATACGCTGAATTATACGACGCCCTGATTTGCCGGCCCAGCTTATCTCAGTTTATTGAGCGCGGGCTGCAGTTTTTCCGAAAAGAGTACGCCCCAGACCTCAGCCAAAAACAGATGCTCTCCATCGGAACAGGCACCGGGCTGGTGGAAAAGTTTATCATTGATGAGCTCGGCATGCCCTATGAGCAGCTGCTGGGCATAGACCTGTCCGCCGCTATGGTACAGGAAGCAAGCCGCAGGA
>CAJXXJ010000606.1 GCA_913062745.1 uncultured Phaeodactylibacter sp. | reverse complement strand
TTTAAAACTCTGCTGAGGCGCTTCGGGCAGCTCCCGGCCTTTA
The DNA here is from genome assembly GCA_913062745.1 of uncultured Phaeodactylibacter sp. Classification (GTDB taxonomy): domain Bacteria; phylum Bacteroidota; class Bacteroidia; order Chitinophagales; family Saprospiraceae; genus Phaeodactylibacter. Next base: position 3,260 of record CAJXXJ010000606.1, on the reverse strand, counting down.
CCCCAGACATTCAGGCGGTGGTAGACCATCCAGCGGGGGAGCCACTGCAGTGCCCGCCGGGCCCATTTGCCGAAAAACCGGTAGCGGGCGGGGCTGGCGAGCACCCAGCCGGCCATGCGCATGGACCACCGCTTGGAGGCTGGCAGCTCATGCTGCTTTGCGATCTCCTGCCGCCAATCGTACAGCTGCTCATGGATATTGATCTTTACCGGGCACACATCGGAGCAGGAACCGCACAGGGTGGACGCAAAGGGCAGGTCGCTGTAGCGCTTGAGGTCCTGCCCGGGCGTAAGGATAGAGCCAATCGGGCCGGGCACGGTAGCACCGTAGCTGTGCCCGCCGCTGCGCCGGTAGATGGGGCAGGTGTTCATACAGGCACCGCAGCGGATGCACTTGAGGGAATTACGGAATTTCTCTCGTCCCAGCTGCTCGGTCCTGCCGTTGTCCACCAGCACGATGTGCATCTCCCGGCCGGGCTGCGGCTGGTGGAAATGAGAGGTGAAAACGGTAATCGGCTGCCCTGTGGCACTGCGGCCCAGTAGTCGGGTGAATACGCCCAGATGCTCTGCCTTGGGGATGATTTTTTCGATTCCCATGCAGTGGATCTGCACCGGAGCCAGGTGGACGCCCATATCGGCATTACCCTCATTGGTGCACACTACGATACCGCCCGTTTCGGCGATGGCAAAATTGACGCCCGTAATAGCGGCGTCGCTCTCCATAAAGCGGGCGCGCAGGTGGTGGCGGGCGGCTTCCGTAAGGTATTTAGGGTCCGTAGCGCCGGCTTTTGTGCCCAGTTTCTGGTGGAACAGCTCGCCAATTTCTTCTTTCTTCAGGTGGATAGCGGGCATGACGATATGGCTGGGCGGCTCCTCCAGCAATTGTATGATGCGCTCGCCCAGGTCTGTGTCGATGACCTTTATGCCTTGTTCAAGGAGGTGCTCGTTCAGCTGGCACTCCTCGGTGAGCATAGATTTGCTTTTGACCACCCGACGGGCATTATGCTTTCGCAAAATATCCTCAACGATGGTATTGTGCTCGGCGGCATTTCGGGCCCAGTGTACCTGCACGCCATTCGCCACCGCCTTAGCTTCAAACGCTTCCAGATAATCATCCAGATTGGCCAGCACATGGTCTTTGATACCGGAAGCACAGTCGCGAAGCTGCTCCCAGTCCGGTATCTGCCCGGAAGCCCGGTCGCGTTTTTCGCGGACCATCCACAGGGACTGATCGTGCCAGTTGGCGCGCGCTTCATTGGCCAGGAAGGTGTGGGCTTTGGTAGCGTGTTGGCTCATAGTCGTGCTCCGTTTAAAATTTCAGCAATATGAAGGACTCTAAGTGGGCGCTGCTGCCGGCGCACAATACCCTCCAGGTGCATCAGGCAGGACATGTCGCCGGCGGTGATGACTTCCGCGCCGGCGGCTTCGTGGTCGGCAATGCGGTCGCGCCCCATCTTGACGGATATATCCGGCTGGGCAACGGCGAAGGTGCCGCCAAAACCGCAGCACTCGTCAGCGCGCTGCAGCTCTACCAGCTCCAGCCCTTTGACCATCTGCAGCAGGGCGGAGGTCTTATTAGGCCGCTGCTCCCGGCGCTCCGAGTCGGGGCCAAGGCGCAGCCCCCGCAGGCCGTGGCAGCTCTGATGCAGAGCTACCCGATGGGGGAAGTGACTGTCTAACCGCTTGATCTCCAGGACGTCGTGCAGGAATTCGCACAGGTCGAGGGTGCGCTGCCGCACTTGCTTGACTGTATCTGTCTGTTCCAGGATATTGAAATGCTTGCGCACATGATAAGTGCAGCTGCCGGAAGGCGCTACGATGTAGTCGTAAGGCGCAAAGGTGTCGACGAAGTGGGCGTAGGCGGCCAGCGCATCCGTCTCGCAGCCGGAGTTAGCCATCGGCTGCCCGCAGCAGGTCTGTGCCAGCGGGTACTCCACCTGGCAGCCTGCCTTTTGCAGCAGCTCCAGCGTCGCGCGGCCTACCTGTGGGTAGAACTGGTCGACATAGCACGGTATGAACAGCCCAATCTTCATGGTCTTTATCTTAGTGTTCAAAAATCGGTTTCATCTCCACCCACTTGGTACCGGGAGGTACGCCGGGTAGTGCCTGCTGGTACTTCCACATGAGGTTTTCCCACTCCTGTACCTTTGGGTCGGCGGCATCTTTTTCGGCTTTGGCAGCCGGGTCGTAATCATCGGCAGCGTGCACGATCATGCACAGGCGGTTGGCCCAGCGGTAGATCGTCATGTGCTGAATACCGCTATCGGTGATGCTCTGCAGGATTTCCGGCCAGACCTGCTGATGGTAGCGTTCGTATTCCGCAATCAGCTCCGGGTCGTCTTTCAGGTCGAGGGTGTAGCAGTAGTTTTTCATGCAGTAAGTCTTTTACAGGGCCCGGTCGAGGTGGACGTATCCGCCATCGACGTAGAAATGCTGTCCGGTAATATGGGAAGCGCGTTCCGACAGCAGGAAGAGGGCCATGTCGGCCATTTCTTCGCTCGTCGTCATACGCTGCCCGAGGGGGATTTTTTCTTCTATGCTGCGCTGCTTGGCCTGCGGGTCGTCAAAGCTGTCGAGCCAGCTGCGGTACAAGGGGGTCATCACTTCGGCAGGCACCAGGGCGTTGACCCGGATGTGATAGGGCAGCAGTTCCAGTGCCCATTCCCGGGTGAGGGCCAGTTGAGCCCCTTTCGCAGCAGCGTAGGCGGAGGTGTTGCCCTGCCCGGTGACGGCTGTTTTGGAGCTGACGTTGAGGATGCTGCCCTGCGTTTCTTTCAGATGCGGCAACAGGTAGTGTGCCAGATAGTAGTAGTGGTGCAGGTTGTTCTCCAGAGACTGCAGCCAGCGCTCGGGGCTGCCCTTTTCCAGGCCTACGCCGTCGTTGGCCCCGGCATTATTCACCAGCCCGTCGATGCGGCCGGCTATGCCCAGTGCCTGATCCACAACGGTGCGGCAGCTTTCGGGGGAACCCAGTGTCATGACGATTTGATGCCCGGCACCGAGCTCCTGCAGCAGGCGGTTGCCTTTGGCTTCGTTGCGGCCTACTATGACCGGCACTGCGCCTTCCTGTACCAGGGCCCGGCTGATGCCTTCGCCTATGCCGCTTGCTCCTCCGGTTACAATGAATACTTTATCTTTCAGCTTAAGGTCCATAGTGTGCTTCCGTTAGTTGATTTTGTAAAACCGGCTTGCGGTGCCGCCCCGGACTGCTGCCTGCTCACTCGGGCTCAGCGCAGAAATGTACTCGTCCACAATACGCAC
>CAJXXJ010000605.1 GCA_913062745.1 uncultured Phaeodactylibacter sp. | reverse complement strand
CCGCAGTAATCCCCACCAGCCCACCAAGTATGCCGTTGAGCACCATGGATAGGTCGTGCGATTTAAACAGGGAATAAGATGTAAAGAACGCACCGACTGCACCGGCAGAAGCTGCCAGCGAAGTAGTCACGAAGACCAGCGATACCGCCACGGGGTCTGCGGATAAGACAGAGCCGCCGTTGAAGCCGAACCAGCCAAACCAGAGCAGAAATACGCCTATAGCTGCCAGCGGCATGCTATGTCCGGGAATGGGTTTGATCTTTCCGTCTTTGGTGTATTTGCCCTTACGCGCGCCCAGCAGCAATACCGCTGCCAGTGCGCCCCAGCCGCCAACGGCATGGACAAGCGTAGATCCTGCAAAATCATAGAAACCTGCCGCATCCAGCCAGCCGGCACCCCACTTCCACATACCGGTGATAGGGTAGCTGATGGCTACAAACAGGGTGGCGAAAATGAGGAAGGAGTTGAGCTTGATCCGCTCGGCTACTGCTCCGGAAACGATGGTAGCCGCAGTAGCGGCAAACATCCCCTGGAAAATAAAGTCGGTATAATAGGTGTAGCCGCCGTCTGCATAAGCTATTGCGCCGGCATCTCCTTCCGGCATGCTCAGCCCAAAGCCGGCAAAGCCAAAGAAGCCCCCTTCATTCATACCCGGATACATCAGGTTGAAGCCCACTGCGAAATAGGTCAGCAGCCCGATGGAAATGATCATTGCATTCTTAAATAGAATGTTGACCGTATTTTTCTTTTGCACAAAGCCGGCCTCCAGAGAAGAGAAGCCTAAGTGCATAACGAATACCAGCACCGTGGAAACCAGCATCCACACATTATTGGCGGTAAACAATGCCTCGTTCATGTTAGTAGGATGTTATTGTTTTATCAAATTAGTTCCAGCCCGCTGCCCGGACAGGCAGTCGGAAAATCCACATCAGTAATTTGGTTTCTTCTTGGTATTGGCGGACTAAAAGTATGCAATAGGTTATAGCCCGGGCGCAGTGCACAAGGGCGGCTCAAAACCGCTATATCAGGTGTAGGGGCACCGGTTCCGGCTGCAGGCCATAGGATACATTGCTAAAAGTAGACCTTAAATCGCCTCCGCATTTACTTCCGAAGTCCGGATGCGGACGACGTGCTCAACGTCATAAACGATAATCTTGCCATCCCCAACCTCGCCGGTACGGCCAGACTCCAGGATTGCTTTGATGATTTCTTCGACTTGCTCAGAATTGCAAAGAATGTCGAGTTGGAGGCGCGCGATGTAGTCGGAGTCGTAGGTACTGCCCCGGTACACCATTTTCTTGCCTCCCTGAAGCCCGAACCCCTTCACCTCCGTGAGCGTGAAGAAGCGCACGCCGATGTCTGCCAGTGCATCTCTGACCTGCTCAAAGCGCGACAACCTGATAATGGCTTCAATTTTCTTCATTAGAAGTCAATTTTTAATAAACAATGAGGGAATAGATGCTGTATTACAGCTCGTAATTCCTGATTTGCTCGCTCTGTATCCTTTTGATTTTTCAAAAATAGAGCGGGATTTTCATTTCCTATAGCTATTTTTGATTACCCCTGTGGTCTTCAACCAAGCCCTACCCTACATAAAGCCCTGAATTTCAGACTACTGAAAATATTGTGCTGTTATGTTCAACCTCAACAAAGATGCTCTTTTCAGCTTGGTGAAGTCCCTGAGCAAAGCCGAAAAGCGAAGTTTCCGGTTATACGTTAACCGCTTGCAGAACAAATCCAAGTTCATACAGCTGTTTGATGTGCTGGACAAACTCGATGAATACGACGAGCCGGCCATACTCCGGCGGCTGCCGGAGGTCAAAAAGCGGCACCTGCCTAACCTAAAGCGGCACCTCTACCGTCAGCTGCTCACCAGCCTGCGCCTGATCCACATCACCAAGAGTATTGATATTGAAATCCGCGAGCAGATTGACTTTGCGCGCATCCTGTACGGCAAAGGCATGTATATGCAGGCACTGCGTACCCTGGAGCAGGTGAAGCGCAAAAGCATCGAGCACCATCAGGATATTCTGCACCTGGAGATTCTGGAATTTCAAAAAATGATTGAAGCCCGGCACATTACCCGGAGCCGCCGTATACAGAACAAAATGGAGGAGCTGCTGGAAGAATCGCGGCAGCGCAGCTATATCGCTCATTCGAGCAATTTGTTTTCCAACTTCAACATACAGATGCAGGGCTGGTATATTCAGTACGGCCATATCAAATCCGAGGAAGAGCGGGAAGCGCTGGAGGCTTACTTTGAAGACAATCTGCCGCGGCAGTACCTTTCCGGCCCGATGACCTTTTTCGAGAAAGCGAACCTCTACCAGGCTTACCTCTGGTATCGTTATATTTTGCTCGACCTCAAAGGGGCGCTCAAGTACGCCCGCCGCTGGTCGGAGCTCTTTGCCCAAAACGAGCATATGGCCGATCAGGACCCGGTGCTGTACATGCGGGCACAGTACTACGTGCTCGTCCTCCTTTTCCTGCAGCGGGACGCCAACGGTTACGCCGGCCAACTGGCAGAGTTTGAGCGCTACTATCAGCACATCCGGCCACAATTAAATGAAAACGGCGAGCTCGTTGCTATCGTCTATCTCAACCTCAGCTATCTAAACCAATCCTTTATCACCGGAGATTACGAGGCCGGGCTGGAACTCATCCCCGGCATCAAGGCAGAGCTAGAACGGCTTGGTGCCAATACCGACGTACACCGTATTTTGTTGTTTTACTTTAAATTTGCTTACCTGCACTTCTGCTGCGGCCATTATGAAGAGGCACTGGATTATCTCAACGAAATCATACACCTCAAGGCCGGCCACCTGCGGGAAGACCTGCTGCAGAATGCCCGGCTATTGCATTTGCTATGCCACTTCGAGCTGGAAAACTACAACCTGCTGGACTACCTTATCCCCTCGGTACGCCGCCTGTTTGACCGGGCACAGGACCTCAGCCAGCTGCTCAACGATACGCTGCACTTTTTGGAGCAGTACCTGCGGCTGCCCATTCAGGGCCGCGTGCCGGCCATGCAATTATTTTATGAAAAAGTGCTGCGCAAGCAAAGCAACCCCTACGAGCAGAAAGCGATCGCCTACCTCGACATCCTCAACTGGCTGAAAGGGCATCTCGAACAGGCTGGCCTGCACCAGACATAGATTGTCCTCCCCGCCGTTGGAGGCGTAATTTGCGGTCACCGCGCTGGAGAAATCAAAGGAAACAACCATCGCTCCGGTGGAGATTGCCCATTCCGTAAAGCGCCCGGAGCCGGAGCCGCACTCCAGAATTAAGGTGTTGTCCGGCAGT
>CAJXXJ010000604.1 GCA_913062745.1 uncultured Phaeodactylibacter sp. | reverse complement strand
TGCTGCCCTGCCGCCACATCCGGTAGGACTCCTCGTCCAGCCCGTGGTCGCGCTTGTACTCCGCCACGTGCAGGTACTGCTCGTAACGGTCGATGGCCAGTGGGAAACGCGGCAGGTCGGCATCGTAAATGCGGTAGCAGCTGATGCCCTTACGGCGCGCCCATTTGCCGATGTGCTTTTCCATTTTGCGCAAGCGGTTGGCGAAGGCTTCAAAATCAGGAAGTGGCATAGGCTTAATTTAATTAAAGGAGTTCCAGTTCGCTGAGCAGCTGCGCCATTTCTTCCTGCAACTTCCGGGCAGCAGTACGGGCAGCTTTCGCAAAATCAACGCCACCCCCGGCGTAGAGGATGCCGCGCGAAGAATTCACCAGCAAGCCGCACTGCCGGTTGGCCCCGTGGAGGGTCAGCGCGCGCAGGTCGCCTCCCTGTGCGCCCACACCGGGGACGAGCAGGAAGTGGTCCGGTGCAATGGCCCGGATTTCACGGAATTTCTCCGGATGGGTGGCTCCTACGACGTACATAAGCTGTCCGGCATTGCCCCAGGTTTGGGCGGTGCGCATCACTTTTTCAAAAAGCGGCTGCCCGTCCTCCTGCGGCGTAAACTGAAAATCATGGCTGCCTTTGTTAGAGGTCAGGGCGAGCAGAATGACCCATTTTCCCTCAAACTCGAGGAAGGGCTGCACGGAATCCACGCCCATGTAGGGAGCTACGGTGACCGAGTCGAAGCCCATTTCTGAAAAGAATGCCCGGGCGTACAGGCGGGAGGTATTGCCGATATCGCCCCGCTTAGCATCCGCGATCGTAAAATGGGTATCGGGAATATAGTCCAGTGTTTTTTGCAGCGACTCCCAGCCCTTAGCCCCCTGCGCTTCGTAAAACGCCAGATTAGGCTTGTAGGCTACACAGAGGTCGTGCGTTGCATCAATGATCTGCTGGTTGAATGCAAAAACAGGGTCCGGCTCCCGTTGCAGGTGCTGCGGGATGCGGCCTGGGTCGGTATCGAGGCCTACGCAGAGGTAAGACTGCCGGGCCTGAATGTGTGCAAAAAGCTGCTCGCGGGTCATGCGCTGTGTTTTCGCACGAAAGTAATAAAAAATAGAACAGCCTGCTGCCGCCCAATGGCTGCAGCAGGCTGATGCGCACGGTATATGCCCTTCACTTAAGCGCGGTTCAGCAGCACGATCTGCCGGGCAATCGCCTGCCCGCCCTGCCGGATGGTAAGCGTCAGCGTGCCGGGCGCGGCATCGCTCAAATCGAGCTCGCGGTTGTAGACGCCGTCAAACTGATTCAGCTGCTCATTGTAAATGATACGCCCGGTGGCATCCACCAGTTGTACCGTCGTAGGAACAGCATCCCCTTCAAACTGCAGCTGCAACTGCCCGAAGCTCGGATTGGGGAAAGCACGGTAGCGGTTGAGCTGCAAGGCCTGCGATCCAATGCCGTCGATCGGGCTGATATCCTCCGGCTCGGGCTCTACGGGGGCATTCTCCTGTTGTTCCTCACAACTGGGGAAGCGCGCGTCAAACACCTTGATCGCTGTTCCCCGCTGTACTTCCAGCGTAAAAGCCTCCCCCGGTTTGTGGGTGTCACGGACTTTCAGCAGCTCGCCATTGGAGTTGACAGGAATGCCGTCCATAGCTAGTATGATGTCGCCAGCCTGCAGGGCAATTTCGTCAGCCGGCGTGTTGCCGATGATGTTGGTGACCTGCACGCCCTGCCCGAGTGCTGAGCGGCCGCCAACGTATACGCCGATGAAGACCGGGCAGGGATCCGCATCCCGGTTAAGTACCCGGCGCTCGTATTCTGTTTCGCCCATCGTGACCATAGTGCTTTGCTCCTGCCCGTCGCGCAGATAGGTGACCTCTACGGTGCTGCCCGGCTCGATACGGGTAAGAGCCGAACGCAGGCCATAGCGACCGTTCACCGCAAATCCGCCTACGGTGGTGATCAGGTCTCCGCGCTGCAGGCCGGCTTGTTCTGCGCCGCCACCCGATACGAGGCCGTTGATGCGCACGCCTTCCTCAGCATGGCCGGGGTAGATGCCGATGAATGCCTTCTGCGCCTTTTCGGTGGTCAGCCGCTGAGACTGCGGCCGCGGGGAAGGCCCGTCGTAATCGTCGTTGTAATCAAAGTCAAAAGACCAGTCGTCCTCCTCTGCCCCCTGCACGATGCGGATCTCCCGCACCTCATCGTGGGTAGAAGAAGCGCCGCGGAACATAAACAGCGTTTCTGCAGATTTATCCGGCCGTCCTGCCGCTTGCCCGGTGTCGTTGGTCAGGGCTTCCAGATAAGCGTCAAGAGATTCGCCGGGCTGCAGCCGCTTTTTTATGGTGGTCGTGCTGCCATCGGCATTGGTGATCTCCTTGATGACAACAATCCCGCGGGCTTCCTCCTGCCCTTTTTCCTGAGCGTGCAGCGGTTGGATGAAAAGGCTGCACAGTAGCAGGCAGCCCAGTAGAGTCGTAATTTGCTTCATAATAAAGTGGGTTGTTTTTTATACCTGACGAAACAGGCAAATTATAAGTTGCATTTACAAATTATAGACAAGCTTTGCTTTGGAACGTTGCATACTGTGCGGAAGGAATTTTCGGGCACTGGTTCCAGACACCCTTCAAAACAAGACATACAGACATTGGCAGGAACTGATTTTTTCTTATATTTAGGCCTTCGATATCAAACAATTTAACACACAACTTTAGTGCTATGCCCCTCAAGACCCTATTCTGGCACACCCTGTGCCTGCTTGCCATCCCATTTACGCTACACAGCCAAAGCCTCGAATCCGCCCGACAGTCACTGGAGGACGGTAATTGCGAGGAAGCCCTCCGGCAGTATCAGGTGCTGCAGGACAGCCGGCGGACCGAAATGATGGCGAAAGCAGGATTAGCCTGCGTGTACGCCACACCGGGCTGCGAGGCCTACGACCCCGGCAAAGCCCTCAGCATGGCAGCTCCCGTTAAGGAATGGTACAAAGAGCTCGACTCTAAAGACCGCCGCAAAGCCCGGGAAGACGGTTACCCTCACCGGGAATTCAAGCAAGCCTGCCAACACCTTGTGGACACGATGCTATACACAGCCCGGTCGGAAGGCAGCGTGGAAGCTTACGATACGCTGCTGCAGCGAGCCCGTCCGGTTATGGATTTCCGGCAGCGGAAGTCAATTGCCAGTCAGCGCAACCGCCTGGCAGTAGCAAAAGCCAGGGAATCCCGGGAGCCCGAACAGTGGGAAGAGGTCCTCGAGCAGTATTCCCGAAGCCTGCGCCGGTATGACGGCAGCCTTTTCGACTCCATTCCGCTGCTGATGGT
>CAJXXJ010000603.1 GCA_913062745.1 uncultured Phaeodactylibacter sp. | reverse complement strand
CCGCCTTTAGGGGGCTAGGGGGCGTGCGGAGGCTGAAAAAATCAATCCCTTTTGAAAAATGTCTAGTAGTGTGCCTCACAAGTCTGTGCACATACCGCCCGCTGCTCCGTTTAGATAATCGAGCCAAAAAAACAAACAGAAAACATGGAGCACCCACATGCCACCGCAGTCGACGAGGTAATTGAAGAAATGCAGACGGACCCCGAGCAGGGCCTGAGCCAGGAGGAAGCCGAAAAAAGACTGGAAGAACACGGCCCTAATCAGCTGGAAGAGCGCAAACAGAAAAGCCTGTTTATGCTGTTCGTCGAGCAGTTCAATACTCCGGTAGCTTATCTGCTGGGCGTAGCAGCAGCGCTTTCCTTTGCCTTTGGCGATATTGCAGAGGGCGTAGCTATCGTAGTAGTGCTGCTGATCAATGCAATCATCGGTTTTAGTATGGAGTATCAGGCGCGAAAGTCGATGAATGCCCTGAAAAACATGGACAAAGTCAAAAGCAAAGTCAGGCGGGGCGGCTCGGATGAAAAAGTAGATGCTGAACATCTCGTGCCCGGCGACCTGCTGGTACTGGAAGCGGGCGATATGGTGGCGGCCGATGCACGCTTTGTACAGACGTCCGAGATGCAGGTCAACGAATCCGCGCTGACCGGGGAATCCGTCCCGGTGGAAAAACAAACAGAGCCGGTAGAGCAGGACGTAGCTACCGGAGATAAGACCAATATGGCCTTCAAAGGCACCGCAGTGACCCGTGGCAAGGGAAGGGCCGTAGTTACGGCTACCGGCATGCAAACCGAGCTGGGCGACATTTCCGCTATGGTATCTGAGGAGGACGAAGACAAGACGCCCATCAACAAGAAGCTCAACTCCCTTACCAAGAAGCTGATTTACCTCGTACTGGGCATGGCGGCTTTGCTGGGCATCTCCAGCTCAGTGACCGGTAAGGATACCTACACGATCATACAGACCTCCATTGCCTGGGCTATTGCAGCTATTCCCGAAGGCCTGCCCATCGTGGCAAGTATTGCACTGGCGCGGGGTATGCTGCGGCTTGCTAAGAAGGAGGTGATCGTCAAAAAGCTGGAAGCAGTGGAAACGCTGGGAGAAACCAATGTCATCCTTACGGACAAAACAGGAACCCTTACGGAAAACCGCCTGACGGTAGAACACCTGGCCTGGCCCGGCGGAGAGAGCGAGCTGGAAGAAGAGCTGGACCTCGAGGATGAGCAAGTCCGCCTCCTTTGGAAAATAGGCGTGCAGTGCAATAATGCCGTCTACCGCCCCGATAGCGAGCAGGAACAGCAAGCGCAGGAGGAAGAAGAAGACAAAGAGCAGAAAGAAGGGCAGGGAACCTCCGGTAAACAGACTGACCGGGCCTCCTCCGACGGTCAGGAAAATGCCGAAGAAGAGCAAAAAGGGAACGAAGGCGACCCGCTTGAAATCGCCCTGCTGCGGTGGGGGCATCAGCTTGATGCGGAAACCACCGAGGAGTGGCACAATACCGAACGGGAAAGCGAGGACCCCTTCGACTCGGAGAGCGCTATGATGGGCGTGATTACGAAAGAAGAAGACGGCTACTTCATCAGCGGGAAAGGCGCTGCTTCCTCTATTTTGGAGGTATGTACCAAGTACCGGACTGAGGAAGGTGAACAGGACATGAGCGACAGCGAAAGGGAAGAATGGCAGCAAAAGAATGATGAGCTGTCCGAAGAGGGCCTGCGCTGTCTCGCCTTCGCCTACAAAGAGTCAAAAGACAAACCCAAGGGAGCAGAAGAGGAGGATTTCCTGGAAGACCTGGTGTTTGCCGGCCTGGTTGGCTTTATCGATCCGCCGCAGGAAGATGTCAAGCAGGCGATCAAAGACGGCAAAAAAGCAGGTATCCGTGTAGTCATGGCGACCGGAGACCACCCGGGCACGGCAAAAAACGTAGCTGCTCAGGTAAATATCGCCGAAGAAGGAAAAGTGAAAGCCAAAATTGGCAAAGACCTCCCGGAAGATGTAGGCGACCACGATGCAGAGGAATTAGTGGAAACCGATGTGTTCTCGCGCGTGGATCCCCGGCAGAAGCACCAAATCATCGAGGCTTATCAAAATGCCGGGCATATCATCGGCATGACGGGGGACGGTGTAAATGACGCCCCGGCACTCAAAAAAGCAGATATCGGCATTGCAATGGGCCTTCGGGGTACCGAAGTAGCTAAGGAAGTAGCAGAAATGACGCTTAAAAATGACCACTTCCCATCTATTATGGAAGCGATCAAAGAAGGGCGTATCATTTTCGGTAACATCCGGAAGTTTATCGTTTATCAGTTGTCCTATCACCTGAGTGAGGTGCTGGTTATTGCAGCGGTGAGTTTCATCTTCTTTGAGCTGATCCTGCTGCCCCTTCAGCTGCTGTTCCTGAATATCCTGACAGACGTCTTTCCGGCCCTGGCACTGGGCGTGGGAGAGGGCCGGCAGGGTATTATGGAAAAGCCCCCAAAAGACCCGGATGAGCCTATCCTCAATAAGCGGAGCTGGCGGGCTATTATTGTATACGGAACGGTGCTCGGCGCATTTGTTTTCGGTGCTTATTACTACGCTAAAGCGGTCATGGGCGCTGAGTTCGGCATCACGAACAACGTGGCATTCTTTACGCTGGCGTTCGCACAGCTTTTCCACGTGCTGGACATGCGCGATGACGATGAGCCGGTCTTCAACAATCAGGTGACCCGCAACAAATATGTGTGGATGGCTGTCGCATTCTGTACCACTATGATACTATTGGCCTATTTCGTGCCGGGCCTGAGCAGCCTGCTGTCCATACAGGAAATGAGTGGCATGCACTGGGCTGTTGTTTCAATTGCCGCCCTGGGCGCCATCGTTACGATACAGGTGCTGAAGGCTACAACTAAGAAGCTTTAAATCCCAAGGGAGGAGCAATAGCCGAACGCACTCTAACCGGCTACGCTCCTTCCGCCACTTCCCGGAAGCCTTCCATGGTTTTCATCATATTGGAGCGCACGATGGGGTCGGTGATAAATCGGGGCAAAGAAGAGGCTTTTGTGGTCTGAATATAGTAGTGGACTTCTGTGTAGCCTCCGGCTTGCTCCCTGAACTCCCAGCGCCCGGACAATCCGGTGATGCGCTCAATTCCATCTTTGACCGGATAATTTTTCAGCGCTACGGATTCAAAGCGTACAGTGGTCAAAGCAGACGGACTCCCTACCTGCTGATAGGAAATCGTGCAGTCGTGGTCACGGGCCGGCCAGGGTAAGCCATAGTGGACATAAGCATACCAATGCTGCTGATGCCGCCCTGGCATGGAGCGC
>CAJXXJ010000602.1 GCA_913062745.1 uncultured Phaeodactylibacter sp. | reverse complement strand
TAAGCAATAGCGGCCTCTTCCGCAGTATCGTACATACCGATGTGTATAGACTTGCGGTTGACCGAAATGACGGCGCGGAAACGGTTGTTTTCCCGGTACACGCCGGTATAGCCCACCTTGCTGCTCGTCTTTCGCTTGCGGCTGGCTACTGACCGGGAACGGTACTCGATGTTCTCCAGCCGGCAATCAAGCTTATTGCCATTTTTGGCCCCGACCAGGTTGTTGCTCGAGGTACGAGTGGACTCCAGGAACTTCTCCGCAATGATCTTGTGGAGATAGATCGTTTCCGTTTTGTAGGTCCCGTCCGCTTTCCGCCACGTTTTCTGAAATACGGCGCATCCGCTGGAGTGCTTCCGCAAACGGCTGATGAAGCCGATTTCCACTAAATATGGGTCGGTGGTCAGGTATTCGTAGGTTTCCGCATCGAGCAGGACGTGGTCCTCTGAGTTTTTAAGTTTCACTTTGTAAAGCACGGCAATTGGGTTTTCGTTTCAAAAACTTATTTCAAGCGTAAGGGACTGTAAAGGGAACTAAATTCTTAACCGGGCGGAATATGCAATGGGAAATACGGAGATGAATTGATACTCGAAAATAAGCATTTTTGAAAAAAATCAAAAGCACAGCCCGCTTTTGTCGGGTCCTGCCCTGAATTTGTAGCTTTGCAGCAAAACGACAACCGGCATTTGCCCTATGCAACAAGCGGATCAGTACTTCATGCAGCGCTGTTTTGACCTGGCCCGGCTCGGCGCGGGCCGCACTTCGCCCAACCCTATGGTCGGGGCAGTCCTCACCTACCGCAACCGCATCATTGGTGAGGGCTACCATCAGGCATACGGGCAGGCGCATGCCGAAGTCAATGCCGTCAACTCCGTAAAGGAGTCCGACCGCCACCTTCTGCCCTACTCGACGCTGTACGTTTCGCTTGAGCCCTGCAATATCCACCGTAACACACCGCCCTGCACCCTGCTCATCCTGCAGGAGCGCATCCCCCGGGTAGTCATTTCCTACATCGACCATACACCGGGCGTAGACGGCAGCGGCGTGGCCCGCCTGCGGGAGGCCGGCGTGGATGTGGTAGTCGGCGTACTGCGCCAATCCGGGCAGCAGCTCAGCCAGGCACGCAATACCTTTGTACAGGAACACCGCCCCTACATCATCCTCAAATACGCACAGTCGGCAGATGGCTTCTTCGCGCCGGAAGATAATGTGCAGCAGTGGCTAAGCAATGCCTACTCCAAGCGCCTTGTGCACAAATGGCGCAGCGAAGTGGACGCCATCCTCGTGGGTGCCAATACCGTGCTGGCCGACAACCCCCGGCTGAATAACCGCCTTTACTTCGGAGCCTCTCCGTGCCGGATTATACTCGACCGGGATGCAAGCCTGCCTGGCGGGCTGAACGTATTCGATGGCGCTCAGCCTACCCTCGTATTCAGCGAGCACTTGTCAGCGAAAGCAGGAGAGCGCCCGGCCAATACGGAGCGCATCCTCCTCCCTTTTGACGATCAGCTGCTGCCGGAGCTACTGCGAAGGCTGGCCAGCCAGAATATCAGCACGCTGTTGGTGGAAGGCGGCCTGAAGACGATGCAGCGTTTCCTGAACGAAGGGCTGTGGGATGAAGCCCGGGTGTTCACCGCTGAGAAAACAATCGGGAAGGGCCGCCCTGCCCCCACCCTGCCCTGCCCCGCCGAACGCAGCTTTGCCCTCGGCTCTGACCGCCTGCAGTGGTACCGCCGACGCTTTTAAGTTCGTTAAACTTCTTTTAAATTCGGTACGAAGCGCGATATGGAAAGCATTAATTTTGTTCGTTTGTCATTACTTTTGCTTATCGCACAATCCAGGCACAATGAAAATTGCAAGTATATCGCTGCTATTCAGCATTACCTTCAGCCTTGCCCTTTCCGCACAAACGGCTGATTCCAACGCCATCAACTGGCTCAGCTGGGAGGAGGCGATGGAGCTTTCCCAACAGCAGGAAAAGAAGATACTCCTCAATATCTATACCGAATGGTGTGGCTGGTGTAAACGGATGGACTCAGAAACGCTCTCCAACCCGGAAGTAGCCGCCTACATCAATGATAATTTCTACCCCGTCCGCCTTGATGCACAGCAGCAGGGGGAGCTTGAATATAAAGGCAAAACCTACGGCTTCAACAACAACGGCAAACGGGGCTACCACGAACTTGCCGCAGAGCTCCTGAACGGCCGGATGAGCTTCCCTTCCATGGTTTTCCTCGATGAGTCAACAGAAGAGATACAATCCATAGTCGGCTTCAAAAAGCCGGAAGAATTTCAGCAGATTTTAGCCTACTTCGGCGGCAATCATTACCGGGACACCCCCTGGTCCGTCTTTCAGCGTAGCTACGGCTCTAATTTGCCCGCCGATAAAAAAGAGGACTAGTGGTCTGTCAAGGCTAAAACTAGGGGTTGCCTGCGGCGACTTTTGAGGCTACTCTTCGTTGGATAACCCCTTACTACCACATAAAAACTAAAAATGGCGCCGCAGCCAGACTGCCGGAGCCATTTCAATTTTCGGTACTCCATCACAGTACATCATCAACGCCGGCGCTTGACGCCCAGCACACCCAGCAATCCCCGGGTAAGCTCCCGCGCCATCGTCCGGCCGATCTGCCGGGCGGCGGGGCTGCTCAGGACTTTCTCCAGCATACTTTTTTCCTGCCGCCGGGACACCTTCTGCGCTTTTTCCCGCTGCGCCTCCATCTTTTCCTGGTGTTCTTCCTTTGAAGCTTCCTCCAGCTTCTCGCTCAGGATTTCATGGGCGCTTTCTGAATCGATTTCCTCGTTGTAGCGCTCAATGATATCCGAGCGGCTGATGATGTCATCAATTTCTTTTGCGGTAAGCACATCCATCCTGGATATGGGTGCCCGCAGCATCGTATGTACGAGCGGAGTGGGAATACCCTTTTCATTCAGCACTGTGACCAACGCCTCTCCAATGCCCAGCTGCGTGACTACCTCGTCTACCTCGTAGAAGTCAGAGTCCGGGTAGTTCTGCGCCGCCAGTTTGATCGCTTTGCGGTCTTTTGCCGTAAAGGCGCGCAGTGCATGCTGTATTTTCAGGCCCAGCTGCCCCAGCACGTCATCCGGGATGTCAGCAGGGTTTTGGGTAACAAAGAACAGGCCTACCCCCTTGGAGCGGATCAGCTTGACGATTACTTCGATCTGATCGAGCAATGCATCCGAAGCTTCTTCAAAAACAAGGTGTGCCTCATCGATAAACAGCACCAGCTTGGGGCGGTCCATATCGCCTGCTTCCGGAAATTCCGCATATATTTCTGCCAGCACCTGC
>CAJXXJ010000601.1 GCA_913062745.1 uncultured Phaeodactylibacter sp. | reverse complement strand
GCCATATTTTTGTGGTTTTTCTCGCTGCACGGCTATCCGGTCTTCTAAAAAGGCAAGGTATTTGGCCGGTGTTTCTTCTTCTTCCACTGATTTTTGCAGCAGCGGCAGGTATTCTTCCTGCATTTTCAGCGGAGCGTGCTGTACGATCAGCCATAGGGCCTGATTGGCTTTTTGGCCGACGCGGCTTGTACCGACCCAGCCGTACTCCATCAGGATACGGGTAGCAGCGATCTGGTTGACGCTGTCCTGCAGGCGGAACAATTCGGCGAAAGCCGCCATGCCTTCCGCGCCCAGCATAGCGGTATCCACTTCCTGTGCAAGCCGGCGGATCATCTGGTCTTTGGCCATCAGGCCTTCCAGCTCTTCGCGCAGAGCCGCCTCCTGCTGGGCCTGCCGTTCCTCTAATTGGCTCAGGAAAGCCTGAAATGCATCGGTCTCTTTGATCGGCCGGAAGCGGTCACCGCGGGTCAACGTAGCAGGGTCATCAAGGCCTTTTTCCAGCGCTGTTTCCAGATAAGAGATTGCCTGGTCCGTCTGGCCGGCGTAAGCAGCAGCGGAAGCAGGGTTGACATAAAACATGGGGTGGGTACCTTCCCGGATTTCAAAGGCTTTTGCGTAAGCATCCAATGCAGCCGAAGCGTCGTTGGCGCGCAGCAGGGAATCGCCTTTTTGGTAGTAATCGTAGAAAGACTGTGCGGAGGCCTGCAGGGCAAACAGCAGGGCACAGCTGAGCATAATCATTCTGATCATCATGGATAGTTATTTTGGTTGGAGCGGAAAATAGCGACTCCGCTCCACCCTGCCAAGAGGCAGCTCTGCCAATTTAATTTTGAATTAACCTGCTACAGGCGGTTCCCACAAAGTTTATGGCCAACTTTACGGGAGTACACGAATGTTAAACGATTACCCATGGCTTCTTCTGACAGCTCAAAAACCTACGATTTGCTCGTGATTGGTGCGGGCATACTGGGCATTTTTCACGCCTATCATGCCTTGAAGCGCGGATTCACGGTGGCGTTGATCGAACAAAACAAAATGCCGCGCTCTGCCTCCACCCGTAATTTTGGGCAGATTGTGCCCTCTGGCATGAACAGTCAGTGGCAGGCTTACGGCCGGCGCAGCCTGGAAATTTACAAAGAGCTACAGTCGGCCACTGATATTTCCCTGCGGCCGCAGGGCTCCATCTATGTGGCCTCTGACCAGGAAGAGCTGGGGCTGCTGGAAGAGCTGTCCGTCCGGAATAAGGAACAGGAGTACCCTTCTCAACTACTCACCCGTCAAAGCTGCCTGCAGGGCTGGCCGGCGCTGCAGCCCAATTATTGCAAGGGCGGTTTGTTTTTCCGGCAGGAGGTTTCTTTGGATGCCCGGGTGGCCGCCCACCGCATCATTGGGTTGATGGAGGAGCAGATGGGGCTGGACTTTTTCCCGGCCCGCACAGTAATAGAAGCAGATTCCGGCGGACGGTTGGTGGCGCTCCGCGCTGCAGACGGCAGCCGGTTTTCGGGAATGCAGGCGGTAGTTTGTAATGGCAGCGATTTTCAAAAATTATTCCCGGATATATTTCGGCAGAGCGACCTGCAGGTGACTAAACTGCATATGTTGCGCACCGCTCCGCAGCCTTCGCAGCGCATTAGGAGCAATATACTTACCGGGCGCAGTATACGGCGGTACGAGAGTTTTCGCGAGTGCCCCTCCTACACTGCAGTCAAGGCTAAAGAGCCGACTGACTCTTACGCCATGCGTTACGGCATACATATCTTGCTTACGCAAAATGAAGATGGCAGCGTAGTGCTCGGCGACAGCCATGAATATGCTGATGCTAAAAATCAGGATGAGCTGGGCTACGAGATCGATAACCGCATCAACCGCTTTATGATGGAGGAAGCAATGCAAATATTTAAGCTGCAAAGCTGGAAGATTGACAGTGCCTGGTACGGCATTTACAGTCAGTGCAAAGACCAGGATATTTTCCGGCACAGTGTAGACGAGCGCATGCACATTGTGACGGGCATAGGAGGCAAAGGCATGACGGCCAGCCCGGGTTTTGCGGAAGCACAAATTGAGCAGCTACTGAACTGTGCCCATACGCATTGATCAGCTTTGCCAGCCTTCTTTTAGCGTCAGCTCACCGTCGCCGAAGGTGCCTATCTGCTCGTACACCATGTCGCCGCCTTTGATGGCGTTGCGCTGTGTGAAGAAAAGCTGCAGTTCATCTCCTTCTTTCAGCACATAGAAGAACATACCGTAACCCGACCACTGCGCGTAAGTAGCCGCTACTGCGCTTTCGGGAATGTTGTACTCACTGTAATCCTCCCGCTCTACAAAATCATTACAGCCCCGCACTTCGTCGAGAAAGTAGCGCTCGCTTCCGATATTGATATAAAGTTTGGATTGCGGCCCGTAGCTGTCGTCGGCCGGCTCCTGGCAGCTGAAGCTGATCTCGGAGGGCGGCACATTGCTGACATCAGGCCCGTCAGCGGGGGATTCGGCAGCGGCCTCTTCCTGCCCGGCATCAGAGTTTACATCGCCGGTGCAGGCAGGCAAGGCCAGTATGAGGACAAGCAGGGAATGAATCGCTTTCATAGGTCTGGTTTTTGGGGTTGAACGACAGCCGCAGAAGCATGTTCGCGGCAGCAGCTCCGGCCTACCGCAGCAGCACCAGCTTTTCAAAACCACTCTCGCCCTGCCGGGTTTGCGGCCCGGCGCTTCTGATTTTTACTTTGTACAGGTAGACGCCTCTGGCCAGCCGGCCGCCAAAATCATCGCGCCCATCCCAGGGCAGGCAGTCTTCCTGCCGCAGGGCTCCATCGGTAAACAACTGTCTGCTGATGGTCTTCACCAGCTGCCCGGAGACGGTGTAGATTTGTACCAACACCTCTATTTCCTGATTGGCAAGGTTGTGGTCAAACTGAAAACAGGTGCGGTCGGTAAAGGGGTTGGGGTAATTCAGTACGCGCTGTAGCGCAACTTCCTCTGTGCCGGCCACGATAAATTCGGTATATCCCACGGACGAATTATTGGCCACATCCCAGGCTTTTACCGCTATGCGGTGGCGGCCTTCCGGCAAATCGCTAAGCGGATAGCGCACCCTGCCCTGCCCGGGCGCATCCAGTTCCGGCTCATAAAAATCATTGAGCAGATAGGCGTTCTGCGTGTCCTCGTTCAGTACGCCTTCCAGGTCATGGCCAATGCTGTTGCCGACCACGTTGATCCCGTTGTCGTCCTGCAGGCGCACAAGCAGCGTGGGTTGCGGGCTGACGATACTACCAAATACAAAGTCTTCCGTATTCATAAACACCTCAACCTT
>CAJXXJ010000600.1 GCA_913062745.1 uncultured Phaeodactylibacter sp. | reverse complement strand
CCTCTTCCATGATGGCATGGAGGGCGCTTTGGTAGGCAGAGGCTTCATCGGCAGAGAGTTTGGTCGCGGGTTTAGCCTGCTGTAGCCCGGTGGTCGTCTCCTCCCCGGCGGCGGGAAAGGTGGCTTCACGCAGGTTCTGGAATCCGGGCAGCGCCTGCATCGGCTGCAGCAGCGGGTCGTTGCAAAAGTTGATGTATTGCCCGTTGCGCTGCTGTATGCCCTGCTGCAGCGCATCGAGCGCCTCGCGCGTGTGCCCGGTGTGCAGCTGAGCGTAGACGGGCCAGGGCAGGTAGGCCGTCAGCTGGGTGGAAAAATCCCCGGCGTCAACCGGGCGCTCTGCATGAACAGCAGCGTACAGCCCCAGGAAGTTGCTGCGCCCGGCATCCTGCGGGATGCTGCTAAGCAGGGATTCCATCAGCCTTTTCTGCCCGGTCAGGATATAGCAGCAGGCTTTCGTCCGGATGGCGAGCTCCCAGTTGGGGTCAATCGCCAAAGCTTTGTCCATCCACTGAATTGCTTTGTCGTATTGTTGCTGCAGGTAAAAAATATTACCTTTTGTATAGTGGTGGTTGGGAGAGAGCGGGTTGTACTCCAGTGCTTGGTTGATGTACTCCAGCGCCTGCCCGAACTGGCCGAGGGCGGTTTGAGCTTCGGCGGCTGACTCCAGCGATTCGGTGTCCTGCGGGGTGAGTGCCAGCCCTTTCTGCAGCTCGTGCAGGGCCAGGTTTGGATTCCAGTTGATCCACAGGGCCTGGGTCGCTTTCGCGAAATAAGCCTCCGTTGATTCCGGCTTCAGTGCCAGCCCCTGTGTGAGGTAGAGATTGGCCGACTCCAAAGCGTCCTGCTTATCCATAAATCCCCAGGAGGCCAGGATGCCGTAGCACTGCACCAGCCCGAAGTAGGGCTGGTAGTAAGCAGGGTCGAGCTCTATGCTCCGCTTGTAGCAGAGAATGGCGCGCTCAAAGTCTTCGCTCTTCCAGTTGAGCTGGAAGAACCGCCCTTTGAGGAAGAGTTGGTAAGCCTTTATGTCGCGGGTTTTGGAAGTGACGAGGTGGTCGTCAATATCCAGGTGCCCGAAGTTTTCCCGGATTTTCTCGGCAATCAGCAGGCTGATTTCATCCTGCAGCTCAAAGATGTCCGTCAGCTCGCGGTCGAAGCGCTCCGACCAGAGGTGGAAACCATTGTCTGTACGCACCAGCTGAGCGTTGATACGGATGCGCTTCCCGGCTTTCCGGATGCTGCCGTCCAGCACAGTAGCTACCCCCAGCTGATTGCCGATGATGCGGACATCGGTCTTGCGGTCGCGGTAAGCAAAACTTGAGGTACGCGCTGTAACTTTGAGGCCTTCAATTCGGCTGAGCGCCAGTATGATCTCCTCCGACATACCGTCTGCAAAGTAAGTGTTGTCCTGATCGGGACTCAGGCTTTCGAAGGGGAGTACGGCTATAGACTTTTGGCGTATCAAGGGTGTTGGAAGGTTTTAAGGCTTTGAGGTAGGGGGTAAAAATAGGGAATTTGTTGTTTATATCATTCACCGGCAGGAAGAAGCCCTCCGCTCCACCGCCTGTATCAGCGGGTCAATATTCAGGTCGTGCTCATCCATAAAGCGGAAGAGGATGATACCACTCGGCAAAAAGACCACATAATTCTCTCCAAACCCCAACATATAAATGGCTTCCACTTCGCAGGGCCCGGCCGGTATGGTTTTAGACCAAAAAGAATGCCGGTAGCGGCTGCCCCGGAAATCGCCCCCGGTGGGGTGCCCTTCCCATTCGCCGCCGAGCGCCTCTTCGGTGCTTTTGCGGTGCAGCAGCTGCTTTCCTTCGTGCTGCCCTTTGTTAGCGAATAGCAGCGCAATTTTTGCAGCCTCGTCCAGGGTGGGCAGCGCCCCGTACGCCAGGCGGGGGATAGCCCGGGCCTGATCGCCCTGTGTATGCAGGGTGGTAAAACCGCCGGCGCCTATGGGCACCAAAACGTCCCGGTGCACTATATCCCAGTAGCGGGCAGCCGGGCCCTCTTTTTCCTCTACGTATTGCTGCAGAGCATAGGACAGTACGAATAGGTTGGTAGAGGCGTAGTTGAACTGCGCTCCCGGTAGCGGCGGCGCGTCTCCGAGGAGCGCGATATTCCGGATCGCTTCTTCTGCAGTTGCAGCGCTGATCAGGGGAAGAAAGAGCTGCTCCGGGCCTTCTCCGCCGGCTGTGCCGCTTAGCATATTTAGCGTATGCGAAAAAGTCACACCCTGCCAGCCCGGGGCCTCCGCCAGCGCGGGTACATAGTCGGCGATGGGCGTATTCAGCAGATCGTCGGGGTAGCGTTCCTCCAGATGCAGCAGAGCCAGTGCTCCGGCCATGCTTTTGGTCACGGAGTACAAGCCGTGGCGCATGTCCTCCGGGAAAGGGTAGGGGCCGTGGCGGGTATGGGGCGGGTGCACGTAAAGCTGGCTGTCTGCCAGGACCGCTCCGAGGCTGGTCGGGGCATTGGTGTAAATGCTGCGGTTAAAGTACGCGGCGATTTCACCTTCGGCATCCCATTCGCTGAGCGGCCGCACGGGCAGTTGCCGGCCCAGCCATGACTGATATTGTTCAACGAGCTGGGCAGAATCGGGAAGCGGGCCCGGCCTGAATTGCGCGGGCAGCATAGCGCTGATATTACCGAGCTGCTGATCGTCGATATCGGCGGTCTCCTGGCTGCACTGCAGGCAAACCTGGCTGACGGTGTCTTTTTGGTAAACAAAAGTAGCCACACAGTTGCGGGCCTGCCCCATCCAGCGGTCGGTAAGGGTAAGCGGGAAAGCAGCGCGGCTCCAGGGGCCGTCGGTGGGTTCCTGCCACACTTTGCCGTACCCGATGAAGACGTCCCAGTAGCTGCCGGAGGTGTGGATTCTACCGGCCTGTGCCGGCAAAAGTATTCCCCGGTGCGTCAGGAAGTGCAGCTCCAGCTGTGGGAAATAGTTTTCTTCCGGGTAGTAGGCTTTCTCCTTAGGGTAGGTAAGCGCTGTACGCGGCAGCGCCAGGGTGCCGGAAAACGGAGTGCCTGCGCTATCAGCCCACTCCGGACGGGCAAAGAAACTCATGTCGAGCAGAGGCGGCTGCCTGCCACTGAGCAGCTCCCCGGCGGTGAGCTGGCTGCGGGGCCGGGAAAGTGTGGGGCCTTCCCACGAAGCGGGCTTGCGCTGGCAGGCGAGGGTCAGCAGGAAAAGGAGCAAGAGGATTGGGCTTTGTTTCACGGGCAAACCACTAGACAAACTGGATTTCATGAGTAAAAGGGATTGATTTTTGCGGGCTGCAGTTCCCGCCTTTAGGGG
>CAJXXJ010000599.1 GCA_913062745.1 uncultured Phaeodactylibacter sp. | reverse complement strand
CAGGATGGCGGTACTACCTGGGCATGCATTTCCGATGGCTACTTTGGCGGCTCTATCGGTGCGGTGGCTGTCGCCAAAAGTGATCCCAACGTCATCTATGTAGGCGAAGGAGAGCAAACCGTACGCGGTAACGTCAGCTCGGGTCGCGGCATGTGGCGCTCCACCGATGCCGGTAAAACCTGGACGTCGATCGGCCTAAAGAACAGCGAACACGTAGGCCGCATCCGGGTACATCCCGACAATCCCGACGTGGTGTATGCTGCCGTCATGGGCAACCTGTGGAAACCCAATGATATGCGCGGCGTCTACCGCTCCAAAGACGGCGGCGAGACCTGGGAGCGCATCCTCTTCGCTAATCAGGATGCCGGCGCTGTAGACCTCATACTTGACCCCAATAATCCCCGCGTGATCTACGCCTCCACTTGGCGCATCCGCCGTACCCCTTATAGCCTGGAAAGCGGCGGTGAAGGCTCGGCCCTCTGGCGCAGTACGGACGGGGGCGACAACTGGGAAAACATTTCCGATAAAGAGGGCTTTGCGGAAGGGCCCTTGGGCATCATCGGCGTCACCGTATCCCCCGTGAACTCGGAGCGAGTGTGGGCATTGGCGGAAGCCAAAGAAGGCGGTGTATTCCGCTCCGACGACGGGGGCGAAACCTGGTCGCGCATCAACAGCAGCCGCGCATTGCGGCAGCGGGCCTGGTACTACACCCGCATCTACGCCGACCCGCAGGATGAAGACGTGGTCTACGTCATGAACGTAGACTACCAAAAGTCCAAAGACGGCGGCAAGACCTTCAAAGCCTACCGTGCCCCACACGGCGACCACCACGATCTGTGGATTGCCCCGGAAGACCCCGACCGCATGATTATCGGCGATGACGGCGGCGCGCAGGTCACCTTTGACGGTGGCGAAAACTGGACGACCTACCACAATCAGCCCACCGCGCAGTTTTACCGGGTGACGACGGACAACGCCTTCCCCTACCGGATCTACGCCGCACAGCAGGATAACTCTACCATCCGTATTGCCCACCGCAGCGAGGGCAGCTCGATCAGCGAGCGTAACTGGGAGCCGACCGCCGGCGGGGAAAGCGCCCACATTGCGGTAGATCCGGAAAACAACGATATCGTTTACGGCGGCAGCTACGGCGGCTACCTGACGCAGAAAAACCATGCTACCGGCGAAGAGCGCGCCATCAACGTCTGGCCCGACAACCCGATGGGCTACGGCGCGGAGGGCATGAAGTACCGCTTTCAGTGGAACTTCCCGGTTTTCTTCTCCCCGCACGATCCGGATAAGCTTTTCGCGGCCTCCAACCACCTGCATCTGAGCACAGACGGTGGAGCAAGCTGGGAGCTCATCAGCCCCGACCTCACCCGCAACGATTCTGCCCGGCTGGTCTCTTCGGGCGGGCCCATCACGCAGGATAATACCGGGGTGGAGTACTACTGTACCATTTTCGCAGCTACGGAATCGCCTTACGAGGAAGGCCTGCTCTGGGCTGGTTCTGATGACGGCTTAATCCACGTTTCCAGGGACGGTGGCGAAAACTGGGACAACGTCACGCCCAAAGGCATGCCCGAATGGATGATGATCAACAGCATAGAAGCCGACCCATTCCACAAAGGCGGGGCTTTCGTGGCCGGCACCCGCTATAAGCTGGGCGACTATACGCCCTACCTTTACCATACTACCGACTACGGCCAAAACTGGCGGCTGATTACCGATGGCATCCCGGTGGAACACTTCACCCGGGTGCTGCGCGCCGACCCGGAGCGGCAGGGGCTGCTCTACGCCGGCACCGAAACGGGCATGTACATTTCCTTTGACAACGGAGAGCAGTGGTCGCCCTTTCAGCTCAACCTGCCTACGGTCCCCATTACCGATCTCGCTGTTAAAAACAACAACCTGATCGCCGCCACGCAGGGCCGCAGCCTTTGGATCATCGACGACCTGACGCCGCTGCATCAGCTGACCTCAGATATGGATACCTCGGCTGCCCACTTATTCCGCCCCCTCGCTGCTTACCGCATGGATGGCCGGCAGGGGCGCCCATCCAAAACTGCCGGCACCAACCATCCGGGCGGCGTAATGGCCTATTTCTACCTGCCGGAAGGACTGGCGGACAGCGCTGAAGTCACGCTTTCTTTCCTGGAAGAAGACGGCGAGCTGATCCGCTCCTTTTCCACTACCGCTGAAGAGAAGGACGACAAACTGGAAGTAGAGGCAGGCAGCAACCGCTTCGTCTGGAACATGCGCTACCCCGAAGCCGAAAAGTTTGACGGTATGATACTTTGGTGGGCAGGACTGCAGGGCCCCAAGGCCGTGCCCGGTACCTATGCCGTACGCCTGGCGACGCCAACGGATACCCTGGAAGCGCCTTTCGAAATCAAAAAGGACCCACGGGCCTCCTCTACCCTGGCCGAGCTTCGCCATCAGTTTGACTTCATGAAGGAAGTGAACGACAAGGTAAGCGAAGCGCACCGTGTTATCATACAAATCCGGGAGACCCGCGAACAGATGAAGCACTTCACCAGCCGCTGGAAAGGCGACAGCACCTACACGGCGCTGCTGGACCAGGCCGCTGCCATCGACTCGGTGATGACCGAGGTAGAGCAGGCTTTGTACCAGACCAAAAACCAAAGCCGCCAAGACCCCCTCAACTTCCCCATCAAGCTGACCAACAAACTGGCGCACCTGAACGCGCTGATTGATATGGGCGACTTCCCGCCCACGCAGCAGCAGCTGCAGGTCAAGGCGGAGCTGACGGCTCTGATTGATGAGCAGTTGGAGCGCTTTTATGCGTTAAAAAAGAACGATATCCCCGCCTTCAACAAGGCAGTGAAGGCTAAAGCCGTAGACGTAATTTTGCTGGAGGAGTAACAACCTTTACAGCGCCTCGATACGATCAGGAAAGTGGGCTGGATTTCCCGGGAACTGGCAGGAACCACCCTTATATTCGATGCACCGCCGATTATTATATTGCACCGTTACTAAAGCAAACACATGCAGCGGATCTCTTTTTGGCAAATAGGTTTAGTAGCCGGCTTACTGATGGCGATGCCCGCAGCAGGCACAGCACAGGAAGATGAGCTCACGCTTGATGAGCTGTTCGCAACGCCAAAACTAACGGGAACAACTCCGTCCCGGCCAGCGTGGGCCCCGGACAGCGAGCGTTTCGCCTTTTCCTGGAGTGAACCAGGAAATCCCGGGCGTGGGCTCTGGGTATCCACAAGCGATGGAAAGGAAGTGCGCCTGCATTCCGATACGGGCTCCGCGCCCGTGCGCGATATGACCTGGGCCGA
>CAJXXJ010000598.1 GCA_913062745.1 uncultured Phaeodactylibacter sp. | reverse complement strand
TTCGAGTGCGCTTTCCGGCAGTGCCCACAGTTCTTTGGCCAGCCACCAGGAGTAGGTACGGGCTTTAGCCATGCTGAAATTGATCAGGGCTTCATCGGAGTCTTTGCCCAGCCAGTCAACCAGGAAGAACAGCGGCGATACCCGGCTGATGCGCTCCTGCAACTCATTGACCAGGCTGGCCAGGATATCGTTGACCTTTTCAAAATCAGCCCGCAGCAAATCGATGGGCTGTCGGCGCGAAATCTGGCTGGCGGCAATAGCCAGGTCAAAGTTGATGTGGGCGTTCATGCCGAGCAGGATATGCTGAAGGATGGTTTTGCGCTGCCGTGCTGTGTCAAACGCCAGCTGCCAGACTTTGCGCACAGGTTTGCCATTCTGGTAGGCGTGGTAAGCGTCAAGGTATAAATTGGCGAAAGCCACATCAAAGCGCTCCATGCGCGCGCCATCCTGGAATTGGTGCAGGGCTATAGCCCTACGGATCTGGTCAGTGGTACGCCAGTAAATGTAAGCGAAGAGCCCGGCGCGGTCGTCGCGGGCGATAGAAAGGTTGACGATGCGGTCAAGTTCCCGCAGCACTTCATTAATCGTTGTCGGGCGCATATACGGGCTTCAGGTTCTCCGGTAAAATACGCAAAAAACTTGTTTCGTATCCAACTGCTGAGAAAAAATTAGCTGAGCCACTGATAAGCCAACAGCGCAGAGAGGTAGGCCAGAGCAGTCATAAAGAAGAACTGTATGGTCGGCCATTTCCAGCTCTTGGTCTCCCGTTTGACGACCGCGAGGGTGCTCATACACTGCATGGCAAAGACGTAGAACAGCAAGAGCGAAAGCGATGTTGCCAGGGTATAAACCCGCTCGCCGGTAACCGGGTTGCGCTCCTTGGCCATGCGGTCGCGCACGGAGTACTCGTCACCTTCAGAGCCGATGCTGTAAATAGTCGCCATAGTGCCCACAAAGACTTCGCGGGCCGCAAAAGAGGTAATCAGTGCAATGCCGATTTTCCAGTCGTAGCCAAGCGGCTCAATGGCCGGCTCGATAGCTTTGCCGATGTGCCCGGCGTAGGACGCCTCAATTTGCCGGGCGGCAATCAGATTCTGCGTTTCTGTATCGTCCAGGTTTTGCGCCTCCGCAGTAGCCAGCGCTTCTTCCCGGGCCTGTTCCATTTCCTGGCTGGGGCCGTAGCTGGCCAGAAACCAGAGCACAATTGAAATTGCCAGGATAATTTGCCCGGCTTCAATGACAAAGCTTTTGACCTTTTCCCACACGGTCAGGCCTACGTTTCGCATCACAGGCTTGCGGTATTCCGGCAATTCCAGCATCAGGAAGCTCCGCTCTTTGGTGTTGAGGATCAGTTTGAAAATCCAGGCCGCCAGCAGCGCACCAACGATGCCGAGCAGGTAAAGCCCCATGAAGGCCAAGCCCTGCATATTGAAAATACCGGCTACGGTGCGCGGTGGCACTACAAACCCAATCAGTACAGTATATACCGGAATGCGGGCTGAGCAGCTGATAAACGGCGTGACCAGAATAGTGATCAGCCGTTCCTTCCAGTTGCCGATAGTGCGCGTACTCATTATGGCGGGGATCGCGCAGGCACCGCCCGACACCAGGGCAACAATACTTCGACCGTTCAGCCCAAAGCTGCGCATGACGTTGTCAAACATATAAGCGGCACGGGCCATATACCCGACCTCTTCCAGCAGCGAAATGAGGAAAAAGAGTATGGCAATCTGCGGTATAAACACCAGGATGCCGCCCAGCCCGGCTATGATGCCGTCGGTCAGCAGGCTGGAGAACCAGCCGTCCGGAATATAAGTCTTTACAAGTTCGCCCGTATATCCAAAGAAGCTCTCGATCAGGTCCATTGGGTAGCTCGCCCAGGCGAATATGGCCTGAAAGACCAGCAGCATGAGCGTGAAGAAAATGATGGGCCCAAATACGCGATGCGTAAGGACGTTGTCGAGGCGGTCAGTAAACCGGCGCTCCTCGCTGCCCTGCTCCTGCACCACCGCCCGCACCATAGGCGTGAATTTATCAAAGCGCTTCATCGTTTCATCCACCTGTGCACGGAGCGAATGAAAGTTGTTTTGCTGCGCTACGTCTGCGATCAATTTGCGCTGCGCATCTGACAAAAAGGGCAGCCAGTCGTAGTGGTGTGCAACCAGTAAGCCCTGATAAGTATTGGCGTTGGGCACGATTTCTTTAGCGGCCCGGGCGGTATTCCGCTCTACGTCGGTCATGCGGAAGAAGGGCTTGCTGACGGAATGCGTGCTGTCTTCGCCCGCCATTTTCTGCAGTTCCAGTTTGAGCTGCTCCAGCCCCTGCCCTGTACGGCCGCTTATTTTTACTACCGGCAGTTCCAGGGATTGGGAGAGCCGGCCGGCATCTACCTGCAAGCCTTCCTTTTCCGCCACATCTGCCATGTTCAGGGCCAAAAGTATAGGGAGCCCGAGGTCGCGCAGCTGTGTCAGCAGCAGCAAATGCTTTTCCAGCTTGGTCACATCGGCGATGTACAGCACGCCATCCGGGTAGTTTTCATCCTGAGGGTTGGAAAGTGCCTGTACGACGATGCGCTCATCGATGGAGGTAGGGTAGAAGCTGTAGGTCCCCGGAAAATCGATCAGAGTGATTTCCTGTTGATTGGGGAGGGTGGTTTTGCCGACTTTCTTATCTACGGTAACACCGGGAAAGTTGCCTACTTTTTGGCGCAGGCCGGTGAGGTGGTTGAATACGGAAGACTTGCCACAGTTGGGGTTGCCCAATAGTGCAAGCGTAAAGGTTTTTGTCATTGCCCGGGTTTCCTGCATATCGTCACTTGAGCACGATGCTCTCTGCTTCCTCTTTACGTAAAGCCAGGTTGAAATTGTCCACTTTCACGTAGAAACCTCCGCCGAAGGGCGCTTTGCGGACGAGTTTGATGCGGCTGCCCGGCATGACGCCCATAGCCATAAGCTTGCTCGCCACCTGATCATTCGTAAAACCGTGCACCACAGCGGTGCTGCCGGTTCTGGAGGCGGAGAGATAGTTGTTGTCCGTTGCAGTAGCTACCACTGGCTCTTATTTTGATTGAGTCTAATTATTTACACAAAGTTAACGCCAATTTGGGCTGAGCGTTGATAAAATGCTGTAATATTCATCACAGCCGTGCCAAAATTACCTAAATCCTGCTAATGGTTACCTAATGTTAGGTACTGGTTAATTGTCGGAAAAATTAAAGTCGTCGATGTCGATATTAATAGGAAGGCAAAAGTCGCAGGCACAAAGGCGGCACTTGTAAGATGCGATGATCTCAGCAGTATGCCGGTCGCGG
>CAJXXJ010000597.1 GCA_913062745.1 uncultured Phaeodactylibacter sp. | reverse complement strand
AATCACGCCTACGGCTGCCCTGTCCTCTATCGTGTACACCCCGGAAGAGAGCCTTGCCGCCCTGCATCATTTTTATTACGATCTGGGAGACCGGCTATGGGGCGAGTACGGTTTTTACGATGCCTTCCACCCTGGTGAAAACTGGGTGGCCGACTCCTACCTGGCGATTGATCAGGGGCCCATCATCTGTATGGTGGAAAACTACCGGACCGGGCTGCTATGGGATTTGTTTATGGATGCGCCGGAAGTACAGCAAGGGTTGGACAACTTAGATTTTTCCTATTAACATACAGAAAATATGATTCGATTCATTGTACTATTCTTCCTGGCAGCCCTCTGGGGCCTGCCGGCCGTCGCGCAGTCTGACGAAGCGCTGCTCGACCGGGTACAGCAACAAACCTTCAATTACTTCTGGGAGGGTGGAGAACGCAAATCAGGCGCCGCTCCGGAGCGGATTCACGAAGACGACTACCCTCAGGACGATGCTGATGTGGTCACAAGCGGCGGCACTGGCTTTGGCATTATGGCCACAATAGCGGCGATTGAACGTGGGTTTATCTCACGGGAAGCAGGGCGCAAACGCTTGCAAAAACTGGCCAATTGGCTGCAAAAAGCTGACCGCTTTCACGGCGCGTGGGCGCATTGGATGTACCCTTCCGGCAAAGCTAAACCCTTCAGCCGTTACGATGATGGAGGCGATTTGGTAGAAACGGCTTTCCTGGTGCAGGGGCTGATCGTGGCGCGGCAATATTTCCGAAACGGTAATAAAAAAGAGCGCGAGCTGGCTGAGCTGATGGATCAACTGTGGCGGGAGGTAGAATGGTCGTGGTACACTCAGGGTGAAAATGTGCTGTACTGGCATTGGTCCCCAAACCATGAATGGCGGATGAACTTCGCAGTAACGGGCTACAACGAGTGCACCATCATGTACATCCTGGCTGCCGCTTCCCCTACTCACCCGATTGACCCCGCCGTTTGGCACGAAGGCTATATGCGTAACGGAGAGATTGTCTCCAATGAAAGCGCGTATGGCTACGATGTGGTACTCGATCACAACGGCGAGCAGGCCATTCCGGTAGGGCCGCTGTTTTGGGCCCACTATTCTTTCATGGGGCTGGACCCCAGAGGGCTGCATGACTCTTATGCCGACTACTGGAAGCTGAACCGCAGCCATGCCCTGATTCACCATGCCTATGCTGTGGAGAACCCAAGGGAATACGAAGGCTATTCGGAAGCCTGCTGGGGAATGACAGCCAGTTATTCTCCGGGCGGATACACCGCCCACCATCCTTCGAATGATTTGGGGGTCATTACGCCTACCGCCGCGATTTCCTCCTTTCCCTTCACGCCGGAAGAGAGTATGGCATTTTTGCGGCACCTTTATGAGAACCATCCGGAGTATATCGGTCAATATGGCCCCTACGATGCGTTCAGCGAGCAATCAGGCTGGTGCCCTCCCCGCTATCTGGCCATCGACCAGCTGCCGATTCCGGTAATGATAGAAAATGCCCGCTCAGGCCTGATTTGGGAACTCTTTATGTCTGCCCCCGAAATACAGGAGGGGTTGAAGAAACTGGATATACAAAAGCATACAACCACAAAATAATGAAGCGTACCACTATCCTTTCTATCGTCTTACTTTTGGTAGCCAATCTGGCATGGAGCCAGGCAGAGACCGGAACGTATCTGCCCCGGCAACACCAACACGGAGATTACACACTCAATTACCGGATACTGTATCCGGAGGGGTTTGATGAGAACCGGCGCTACCCCATCGTCTTATTCCTGCACGGCCGGGGGGAAAGCGGTGACGACAACGAAAAGCAACTCGTGCACGGCAGTTCGTTGTTTTTAGAAGCACAGGCCGAGTATCCGGCTATCGTGATTTTCCCGCAATGCCCAACCTCTGATTACTGGTCGAGCGTAGACCGCATTCAAAAGGATGATGGCAGCCTGCAATTCAAATTCCCTTCCGACCGGCCTGCCAATCCAGCGCTGTCGGCAGTGATGGATTTGGTTGATCAGGAACTGGCGAAGCCGTACGTGGATGAAAACCGCTTATACGTCACCGGCCTTTCCATGGGCGGTATGGGCACCTGGGAGCTCCTGTGGCGGATGCCCGGGAAGATCGCCGCAGCCGCGCCCATTTGCGGAGGCGGCCCACCGGAAATGGCGCACAAGATGACTGAGGTGCCTATCTGGGCGTTTCACGGTTTGAAAGATGACGTGGTGCAGCCGAGATTTTCAAAGAATATGGTGCAGGCCGTTCAGCGGGAGGGCGGACTGGCCAAGATCACTTTGTATCCGGACGCCAACCACAACTCCTGGGACCCCGCTTTTGCCGAGCCGGATTACTTGCCGTGGATGTTCTCCAAATTTAAAGGTGAGGCCTATTCCCTGTTTGTCGACTCACTGATGGCAGAGATGACTTTAGAAGAAAAGATCGGCCAGCTCAACCTGGTCACCCAGGGCGGGGCAGTCACCGGGGCAGTCATCAGCAGCGACGTAGAGCAAAAGATCAAAGACGGCAAAGTGGGCGGCATCTTCGGATCGCGCAGCGCCAAAAAGATGCGGGATATACAGGAGATTGCAGTAGAGCAAAGCCGCCTGGGCATCCCGCTCCTGACCGCGATGGATGTCATTCATGGGCATCAGACTATTTTCCCGATCCCACTGGGAATGTCCTGTACCTGGGACCCGGATTTGCTGCAGCAAGTGGCGCGTACGGCTGCCCGTGAAGCCACGGCAGACGGTGTGATGTGGAACTTCTCGCCTATGGTGGATATCGCCCGCGACCCACGCTGGGGGCGGGTGGCGGAGAGCGCCGGGGAAGACCCTTTCCTGGGGTCCCGGATTGCAGAAGCTATGGTGCGCGGCTATCAGCAGGATGACCTTACGGATCCAACTACGGTTATGGCATGCGTCAAGCACTTTGCCGCCTATGGCGCCTCGGAGGGCGGCCGGGACTATAACACCGTAGACATGAGCCGGGTGCGCCTGCACAACGAATACCTGCCACCTTACAAAGCGGCCGTGGATGCTGGCGTAGGCTCCATTATGACTTCTTTTAATGTCATTGACTATGTGCCCGCTACAGCAAATGAATACCTGTTTCAGACCGTCCTGCGGGAGCAGTGGGGCTTCGATGGGTTCGTGGTTACTGACTACACGACTATCAATGAAATGGTCGCGCACGGTATGGGCGACTTACAAGAGGCCGCAGCTTTGGCCTTAAAGGCCGGTATCGATATGGATATGGTGGGGGAAGGCTTCGTAACGACGCTAAAGAAATCCCTGGAAGAAGGCCTGGTCACAGA
>CAJXXJ010000596.1 GCA_913062745.1 uncultured Phaeodactylibacter sp. | reverse complement strand
GCCTACCACGATGCCGCCTACCATGCCGCTAAGCAAAAACAGCAGGAAAGTGCCGTTGGCTTTCTGCCAGGCGGCGGCCAGGCCACGCTGCCCGAGCGTGCGCCATACTTCCGGGCCGAGCACATTTTTGATGGTTTCCAGTAGTCGTTCGTAAATGCCGGTGATAAAGGCGATGGTACCGCCGGACACACCGGGGATGACTTCGGCCATCCCCATAGCCATTCCTTTGAGGATGAGGGACAGGGTTGAGCTGCTTTTTTCCATGCGGCAAAGCTAAATACTTTGGAGGAAAAGCGCGGCATTTTTTTATTCGTGCGCCCGGCCCTTCTGCTTCCCCTGCCGTGCCTGCTGTTCCAGCTCTTCCCGCTCCCGCAGTTCGGCGGCGGTGGGCTGGTATTCATTGAGGAAGCGCAGATTGGGCTGCCCGGCGTCTACCCAGGCGGTGTACCAGCAGCTGCCGATGGAGAGGATGGTCGCCTGCATGCGGTCTTCCACCATGCCTTTCATTTCCTGCTGATAGGCCTCTGCGTACTCTTTGCACTGTGTGCGGATGGTGCGGCCGAGGCGCTCCTCGTAGCAGTATTGCTTGTCTTCCGGAAATTCCAGGCTCAGGCGGCGCTCTATGGACAGTACGCTGTCGACCAGCGAGTGGCTTTTTAGCACTACGTCCCAGAAGTACGCTTTCGGGTCATCGATGTACTCTGCTTTCCCGACAAAGTAGTCGTACTGCCGGTCGGCAAACAGTTCCGGAATGCGGCTTTCCCAGAAGGCGTGTATGCCGTTTTGGTTGGTGAGCTGCCCGTTGTAATTTTCGGTGGTGTGCAGGGGTACGTGCGCATCGCCGATGTAGTGCCCAAATTCTGCCGAAAGGCGCAAAATACGGGCGACATCCTTTTCGCGGAAGGCTTTGGTCAGCCGGTTTTGCATGACGGGCAGGTGGTAAGGGACGATGCCCCATTCGGAAAAGTGGTCAAGCGCGTATACGGAAGCACAGTCGATGTCGGCCTCGCTCAGGCCAAAGAGCTGCGCCAGGGTATCGCAGGAGACGCTCCAGAAATCCTCGTAGTACTGCGGCCGTATGTACTGCTGATAGAAATCGCGGTAGTTTGTGTTATACGGTGCCTGCAGCTTGCCGCTTTTTCCCGGAAGGGCGATCAACACCTGCCCCTCCACCGTATCCCGCTGCAGGCGGATGGTATCTCCGGCTGTACCTACCACGCCTACCTCGGTATACTTCATCAGCGCGTCCGTCCAGTCGCGGGGCACTTCGGGGAAAGGATACTCGCCCCAGTGGTCGATATCGATGTAGTGCCGCACGGCCTCGTGGCGGGTGGCGTAGCGGCGCTTATCCGGGTCGACAGCGTGCTCCGTCACGAACTCAATGTGCTGCTTGTAAAAAGCAATCATCTCGGGCGGCAGGGTGAAGACAGCCATCCGGTTGAGGCGGCGGTGCCCCCAGAAGCCCCAGCGCTCCGATTGCGTAAAGCTGAGCGCAATGAGGCCGAGCAGGAGGGCGAGCAGTATGTTACGATTGTCAGGCATGGGTTCAAAGGTATTATTGGAGCTGCCCGGCTTCCTCAAAGAAGGACGGGTAGCCCCAGAATATTTCCTGGATTGCCTGCTGCTGTATCTGCAGGAAATCCTTGCCGTTTAAATCTACGAAATAGCGTTCAAAATCTATTTGCTTTTTGACGTATTCCCCGGATTCCGGATCCTGGTAGTATTTGTCTTCTTCCACTACCGGGTAGAAGGTAGCCTGTGTGGTATCCCCCTGTGTATCTACCAGCGTAATGATGCTGAAGGGGATTTGCTGCCGCACAGAATCCTGCTTTTTGTAGTTGTTGCGGAAGGCTTCGGCAATGACCGCATCGTAATTGGACAGAAACGCCTGCACCTTGCCCGGCTGCACGGTACGGTTGATGGCCGGAGTGATGTCGTAATAGGGCTCTATCTCGTAGTCTCCTCCGTTTGCCGTAAGGCGGAAAGACTGATTCTTCTGCTTGGGATAGGCAATAGACAGGGAGCGGATATCCTCCGGTTCTGCACGGAACAGGGCTTTGTCGCGCCACTCGTCGCCGGCATAGCTGTAGCGCACGCTGACGTTTCCGTCCCAGTAAGGCAGCTCCACCACGTACGGCTGCTCAGCATCTTCTAAAATCATGAATGTGCCGAACTCGCCGGGGCCGGCACCTCCTACGTAGTATCCTTTGATTTTGTCGCCGGAAGCATCGTAAAGCTCTACCTTAACGCCGTGGGTGGCCAGCTCTGACACCATGCTCTCCTCGGCAGCCTCCGGTGGCTTGTACATCATGCGTACCCGCTTGATGGCATCGAGCAGGGAGCTCATCACCCGGGGGTTGGCCCGGCCTTCTCCGTTTACGGTCCAGTAGCCGTCATCCCCGCGCCTCAGGTCGGTAGTCACACCATCGCGGCGCGCCAGAAAAATGCGGTGAATGCGGCTGATGTCCTCTACCGCAAACTCGCGGTCTGCGCCTGCTACGGTAGACTTTTCAGATGCCCGGTCCATGCTCAGATACCAGGCAGCGACGCCACCGAGCAACAGAAACAGCACTAATAAAACAATGGTCCTTCTCATATTCCTTTTATCGTTTAAATCTTTGCGTAC
The DNA here is from genome assembly GCA_913062745.1 of uncultured Phaeodactylibacter sp. Taxonomy (GTDB): domain Bacteria; phylum Bacteroidota; class Bacteroidia; order Chitinophagales; family Saprospiraceae; genus Phaeodactylibacter. The sequence continues at coordinate 691 of CAJXXJ010000596.1, read as the reverse complement.
TTTCTTTTTCTCCACTGATTGTACCCCAGCCCAAACAGCAGCAGGAACACCAGCGGCAGACCGATATTAAAAAGCTGCCAGTAGGTCTCCTCAGCCTGTGCCTGCGCTGTATCCAGCATTCGGAGTTTTACTTCCTTGGCGCGGGATTCGATGACGCCGTTCTCATCCATCATGTACTCCACCAGGTTGACCAAAAAGTCTTTGTTGGCGTAGCGGTATTTATCAAATTCATTGTAGCCGAGCGGGCTGAAGGAACGGCCGTCCCTGCCTACATTATTGCGGGCGATATCGCCATCGGACACCACGGCCATCTGTGTGAGTTCGCTTGTGGCTTTGTACTCGAGCCCGATGTCATTCAGGCCACTCATCATGCTTTCCGTCACCCGGTTTTCGTACAGAGACGGGAAAGTGCCTTCCAGCAGCAGGCTGACGGTCTGTGGCCCCTGATCAAACTTCTCGGGCTGCAAGTCGTAGCGCAGGAAGTCGAAGTCCAGCTCTACCGGGATGAACTGCGTGCGGGAGTTCTCCGAAGACTGCAGCAGCGGCGTTTTTTCCACCTCTGTTTTTGTTACCACATTCAGGTCGATGGTGCTCGGGTACTTGAGGTTGATGGGGCCGATCCCCTTGACCACCGGGTGGTCGTTGCCCGGCAGGATAACCGGGTGGTAGGGGTATTTAAAATTGTCGAACT
>CAJXXJ010000595.1 GCA_913062745.1 uncultured Phaeodactylibacter sp. | reverse complement strand
CATAGGCACCGAAGTCCATGATCAGCTCTCCGGCTTTAAACTGCATGATATTGCCGACATCCGCTATTTCTTCCTGCAGCTGCAATTCTGCAATTTGCGGATAGTTTTTGCGGATGAGAGAAAGAATTTCCGTCTTGGTGTTATCTGTAATCATAACTTACTTCTGTTGGGCGTCCAGTTTTTGCTCTATCTCCTGCAGCCGCTGTTCCAGCTGCAGCAGTTTTTCGAGGATGATGATGTGCGTTTTCTTGGCGTCTATGCCTACCGGGCTGTCGTCACTGTGTATTTCCCGGGCAATAGCCTCGAAGGTCTCTTTGCTTACTTTAAGTTGGTCCATGATTCGCGGTTTTGAAGTTAAGCGCCTTTAGCTTTGCTCGGGTCATATTTGTAGTTGATATTCAACCAGATCGAGCGGGCCAGGCGGAAAATATAGACGAAGAAAATTGCCATAATAGCAATCAGCGAGGCGAAGGAGGCGAACATCCCCCAGTCGAGCACCCAGTGTACAAAGAGCACGTACAGGATGCAAAACCAGCCGGTGAAGATGTAGGAAATAAACATCGCGCCGTAGTAAAAGCCGGGCTCGGGCATGTAGTCCTGCCCACAGTGCGGGCAGCGGTCGTACATGTCGAAGGGCTTATCAAGGCCGAAAGAGCCGGTCGGAAAGAGGTTGCCTTCGTGGCATTTCGGGCACTTCAGGTTGAACATGCTGTACGCCTTAGTCCCTTTTCTAAATAATCCCATGTCTTCTGTTATTTGTATTTTCTTTGCTAACGATCTTTGTCTTATCTGGGTTTTCGGGCCTGCATCCGTACCACCACCGCTTCCCCCCGGTGGTAGGGCCCTTCCGCCAGTACGGTCACTACCCGCTCCAGCTGTTCCGGCTCCAGCCCGGGAAATTCCTCCGCCAGCCCGTCTGTGGAAAAAAGCATTTCCGCCCGCTTCGGGCCGCCGGAAGAGCGCGGCAGCTGATCGGTATGGAAGCCTTCCAGCAACAATAACCCGCCCGGTTTCAGCGCCTGTGCGGCCTGCTTGTGCAAATGTGCCCGCAGCGGAGGCGGCAGGTGGGCGAAGCACAAAAACACCAGATCGTATGCTGCTGTTTCAAATGCATACGCTTCCACACTGCTCAGCTCGTACTGTACCGAGACCTGCCTTTCGGCAAAAAGCTTCATGGCTTTTTCTCTGGCTGACTTGCTGTAGTCGAATGCATCCACTTTCCAGCCCAGCTCAGCGGCATAGGCGGCGTTGCGCCCTTCTCCTTCTGCCGGAAACAAGGCGCGCCCCGTGGGCAGCCCGGGCAGCTTTTCAGCCAAAAAAGCATTCGGAGCAGTGCCGTAAGCGTAATCCTTAGCGGCGTAACGTTCATCCCAAAAAGCCTGCATGCGTTATTCCTTTGGTTTAAGGCCGTGATCAATCGTAGCGCGCCCGCCCTGTAAGTACGCGATCTGCACAAACCCGCGGCGCGACAGTTTGGAAGCTGCCAGAGGCGCGCGTTTGCCGCCGTCATCGTACAAAAAGTAAGGGCGCATTTTGTCCATTTCTTCCATCTCGGTATCAAACTCATCAGAGAGGTAATCCATGTGGATGGCCCCTTCCAGCATGCGGTCTTTTTTGATCTCGCGTTCCGTGCGCAGATCAATCAGTACAGCATCCGATGTAAGTGCCAGCTCTACGAGAAAAAGCTCTGCCGGCAGTGCCCGATACGGTTTCATACTTAAGTAAAGGCTAAAGGGTGAAAATAGGTTGAAGTGTTCATGCTTTTTTTACAGCCTGCTGCAATTGGGCAGGCAGGGGGATGCACGGGAACAGCCCCGAATGCACCGCGCAAAGGGTAAGCAGAACCACAAAAACAGAGGAAGAGATAAACGATGTTGCCGGCTTTTACATATTGCACTGGCAATCTTCAAGGCATTCGATAATTTGCGCCACGTCGAGCTCTTTGAGGGAGTAGAGCATGCTGCGGCCCTGCCGGCGCACGCTGAGGATGCCTTTGAGGCGCATATTTTGCAGGTGGTGGCTGGTGAGCGACTGCTCGCTGTCCATATACTCGCAGATTTCTGATACGGACAGGTGAGGATGCTGCATCAGCAGGTGTATGATGCCCAGCCGCAAAGGGTGCGCAACGGTTTTGAGGATATAGGCGATGCGCTCAAGCTTCTGCGCCTGACTTTCTTTTGGAGTGACGGTAGGTTCAGCCATGCTAGTAGGTATATATGAAAAGATATTCATCCAACAAGGGGGCAGGCCTTAGGTTGCTGATTTGCCGGTTTTTTTTAAAAATCTATAGAATAAGTAGGGAATCGGGGCTGAAGCATGCTCCGGGAGTGCCCGGGTGGATGTCACAAAATTAAAAAAGCTTACTGGTCCACTTTGTGATCCCTTTCCGGGGAGGCCCCGGGATAACAAGCGGCCGTATAGCGGTAAGGCCGCCCATGTTCACCCATGCGTTGTAGGTGCCCGGCTTTAGCTTGTCGGTAGAGAACTCATAAGCAACTGCCCCCTTGCTGATACTGGTTTTTTTCTGGATAAACAGCCGCCCCTGCTGGTCAAGAAGGTCAACAGTCAGGGAACAATCCTGGGTAGCAAAGCAATGCAATGTTGCTTTGAGGGCATCAGGGGATAATTGCAGCGCGCCGATCTTAGCCTCGGGAATTCTTTTCATTTCTGCGTACTATTCGTAGGGATTATTATTATTCAGGATATCAGCCGCATCAGGCACGCTCTTCCTGTTTTATCCACTCCTTTTTGGTTGCGTAGGAAGCATTCCTGCGCTAAGGAGCAATTGGTGCATAATCTCGAAAGTCTTTGTAATCTATCAGACGGAAAGCAAAGTGTCAGGTCACTTCGAAGTGTTCAATTATCTGCTGTTACCCTGACTGCGAAGAGGGAGGTTTGCAGCGCAAACCCGCGTGCCTCAGGCATTGCTTATTCAGTCATTTTGAAGTAAAGGGATAGCAGTAACCGCAATGCAATATTAATGCTTTTACCGCTAACCTGCAAATGGGACGGTTTGTCATTGGTCTGCGTCCTGCCATTTCCTCTTAAAAAAGAACTGTTCGTGTTCATAGATTGACCGTTTGCCGAAGGCTGCAGGGGCAGATTTTGGACATAAAGCAGTGGTGAAAGCGCATTGTTTACTGCCTGGAGAGTTCCTGCAGGCTACGTTCCAGCTCTTCCAATGCTGCAGCTGCCTCATCATAATCTCCTGCCCCTGTGGCTTGCCGGTAACGGTCGAAGGCTTGTTGCGCCTGCTGTATCAAGGTTTCGGAAGTGCCGCGTTCCCTGGGCTGCTCCGCTGCGCCTTCCGTGGTTTCCCGCTCA
>CAJXXJ010000594.1 GCA_913062745.1 uncultured Phaeodactylibacter sp. | reverse complement strand
TTTTATCGGGGTGATACTGGATAGCCAGTTTGCGGTAAGCTTTTTTGATTGCTGTTTTGTCCGCATCTTTGGGTACGCCAAGTATCTCGTAATAGTCTCTTTTTGCCATAATCGTTTAAGCCGTTGCTTATTTTTACTTACCCACCACTACTTTGGCATGACGGATGATTTTGCCATTCAGGCTGTAACCCTTCTCAATGACGTCCACAATTTTTCCTTTCATGTCCTCGGAGGGTGCCGGGGTCTCCGTCAGTGCCTCGTGCAGTTCGGGGTCAAAAGGCTGCCCCTCAGACTCCATAGGCTCCAGGCCTTTCTGCTGCAGGGTGGTATACAGTTTTTTGTAAACCAGGCCAATGCCCTCTTCAAAGAGCTGGCCTTTATCGTTCTGCTCTGCTGCTTTGCGGGCCCTGTCAAAATCGTCCAAAACTGGCAGCAAAGCTGACATGGTGTCTTGTGCGGCGCTTTTCATCATATCCATTTTCTCCCGCGTCATGCGCCGGCGGTAGTTGTCAAACTCTGCAACTTTGCGCAGATATTTGTCTTTAAGCTCTTCGTGTTCCTGTTGCAATGCTTTGAGTTTGTCTTCGGCAGTTGGCTCTGCTTCCGGGCTTTGCTCTTCGGCTGAGCCAGCGTTCTCCTGTGTTCCCGGCTCTGCAGCAGCTTCTTCTGCCGATTGGTTTTTTTGTTCCTCTTCAGAATAGTTCATGCCTTCGTCGGTCGTATGTTTTTGGTCTTTATTATCTTTTTCGCTCATGGTATAGCCGTTTTTGCATTCGCAAAAGTACTGAATACACCCTAGGGCCTGCAATTACTCTGCCAGCCCCGAAATGGGGACAAATTGTCAGTTGGATTGTGCCTGTTTCAGCTCCCGGCTGATTTCTGCCAGGCTGGGGTTGACGGCAATGATACGGCCCTCAGGGTCCAGAAAGTACTTGGTAGGCACCTGCCGCACACCGTAGAGCTGAGCGATGGGAGCGTCGAAAAACCGCAGGCTGCTGGCTTCGTCATAGATATGGTACGGCCAGCGCAGCCCATCCTGTTCGATAGCCCGCTCCCAGCGCTGCCGGTTTTCTTCCACGCCCACGCTTACGATTTCGAAGCCTTTCGCATCTGGGTAATCCCGCCCGTGGTACTGCTGATAAATATTGACCAGCCCGGGGTTTTCCCGGCGGCAGGGCGCGCACCAGCTTCCCCAGAAATCGATCAGTACGTAGTGGCCCCTCAGCTGCTGCAGCTCAAAGGGTTGCCCATTTTGCAGGGTTGCCGAGAAGGGCGGTGCAACTTCTTCCTGCCCCAGGCCCGGGCGCATATAAAAGTAGCGCCCGATAACGAAAGCAACTATGGCGATAGCGAGCAAGCTGATTACCCGGTTGAAAGTTATTTTTGGCATATTTCGATGATATCGGTGGCAGATTTTACAATCAGTAACACCTCAGGGTAACATATTATCGAATAATTGCGTTTTTTGTGTCTGTGCAGCGGGTGAGACTGCTGCTGCAAAAAAATACCTGATAACGCTATGCGGATTATTGATCCAGAATCGACACCAACCAAAGACCTCCATCAGTTCCTGCTGGGCGCTGTAGCACCCCGGCCGATTGCTTTTGCAAGCACGGTAGACGAGCAGGGGCGGGCCAACCTGGCACCGTACAGTTTTTTCAACTGCTTTAGCTCTAACCCGCCTATCCTGGTTTTTTCTTCCAACCGGCGGGTCTCCAACAATACGACTAAGGATACGCTGCGCAATATTGAGCAGACCCGCGAGGTGGTGATCAATGTGGTGAACTACAGCATCGTGCGGCAGATGGCACTGGCGAGTATCGACTACCCGGAAGAGGTGAGCGAATTTGAAAAATCTGGCCTTACCCCGGTAAAGTCAGACCTGGTGCGGCCTTTCCGCGTGGAGGAATCGCCTGCGCAGATGGAGTGCAAGGTGCAGCAAATCATACCGCTGGGTGAGGAAGGCGGTGCAGGCCATTTGATTATCTGCGAGGTGGTGCGCATGCACCTGCGCGAAGAGGTGCTGGACGAGAATGGCAAGATCAACCCTCATAAGATGGATTTGATGGGCCGTATGGGGCGGGCTTTCTACGTGCGGGCAAGCGGCGAAGCTATACATAAGGTGTTTCAGCCGTTTAATGTGCTGGGCATGGGTTATGATCAGCTGCCGGCCGGCATTCGCGAAAGCAAAGTACTGACGGGCAATAACCTGGCTATGCTGGCTTCTCTGCCGGAAGCGCCGGAGCGGGAAGCGGCTATGGCCCTGCAGCAGGAAGAAGCGGTGGCGGCGGCTCTCTCTTCAGAGTATCCGCTGCGCTCGTTGCATCTGCTGGTGCAAAAGGAACTGGCCAAAGAGGACAAGGAGCGGGCAGGGTGCCTGGCCTGGCTGGGAGAATACCTGGAGCTAAAATAGAAAACCCCATCAGCCGGCAAGGGGCAAAAATGGAATGGAAGCGTAAAAAATAGCCTTCTGCGCCGGGCTGCTGTTGCTATTTTGGTCAGGAACCCCTATCTTTGTAGGTGAATAAATTAAGCCCAAGGCTAAGATTAGTCTGTTTTATCCTTTCTATTTTAACCTTCCTTAGTTTTTTCGTTTTTAACCATTTATGTTTTTTTCCGCCTTTGCGCGGAGCAATTTTGTTTTATGAATATTTTTGTTGCTCGGCTTAACTATGACACGCAGGAAGCCGACCTGCAGTACGCATTCGAAGAATTTGGAGCTGTTGACTCTGCGAAGATCATCATGGACCGCGCTACGGGCCGTTCCAAAGGCTTCGGTTTCGTTGAAATGCCTAATGACGATGAGGCTCGCGCTGCTATCAATGCCCTGAACGATCAGGAGCTCGACGGCCGCACTATCGTTGTGAAGGAAGCTGAACCCCGCGAAAACCGCCGTGGCGGTGGCGGTGGAGGATACAACCGTGGCGGTGGTGGTGGCTACAACCGCGGTGGTGGAAGATACTAATGATTAGGGGTTGCCTTCAGGCGGCTCCAAAACATTATACGTACCAGAGCATTTAGGGGCACTGAGCAATCGGTGCCCCTTTGTTTTTTACTTTTCCGCAAAATAAAAGGGCCAAAACAAGCATGGGAGTAAAAAATAGTGCATCTTTGTCTTCAGAATTAATTAAGTATCCGATCTAGTTCTTAGGTATTACTCCCTTTCTACTTTATCCTTCCTTAGTTTTTTCCATTATTAACCTATTTTAAGTTCACTGTGCCTTCGGGTATGGTATTTATCAATTTCGTTTTATGAATATTTTTGTTGCTAAGCTCAACTACGACACGCAGGAATCTGACCTGCAGTACGCATTCGAAGAATTC
>CAJXXJ010000593.1 GCA_913062745.1 uncultured Phaeodactylibacter sp. | reverse complement strand
GGCGAAGCGGAGCGCATCCGTATCGTAGCTAAAGCGCGCGCCGAAGCAGAAAGCAAGCGCCTGCAGGGACTAGGCATCGCCGATCAGCGCCGGGAAATTGCCCGCGGACTGGAAGAGTCTGTAGAGGTCCTGAATAAGGTGGGCATTAATTCGCAGGAAGCCTCCGCTCTGATTGTGGTAACACAGCACTACGATACGCTGCAGGCGATGGGCGAAAACTCCAACAGCAACCTCATCATGCTGCCTAACGCACCGAGTGCCGGAGCGGATATGCTTTCGCAAATGACGGCCTCCTTCGTCACAGCACAGCAAATGGGCGAAGACATGAAGCAAAAAACAATTGCTAACGGCAACCATAATAAGGGGTAAAATCCACCTCTGCCAAAAGTGCCTCTGCCGCCCGTAAGTGAACCTTTGCTTACGGGCGGCGGCTTTTTCGTACTCCTCTGTGGCCCATTTTCTTTCTGCCTGTGCGCCCTCACCGCATTTTTTTACTGCTCCGGCAAGCGTTTTTGGGCGAAAGCCCCCCTGCATTTCTGTTTTACGAAAGAATGAATTAGCATTATACTTAGAAGAACTAACATTCGTTTGTATCTTCGCGATACCTAATAAGTGTTAGAACTTCAACACAAGTAAGTTTTCACTTCCAATAATCCCAGGTAAAGGCTGCTCCGCCTAAAAGAGCCCCCCGGATTGCCATTCAGATTTAAACCTTTACAAAAGATACGTATGAAAATTCACATCTCTGCTATGTTGGGCCTGCTGGCTTTGCTCTTCCTGAGCCCGGCCTGCTCCACGAGTCAGCAAGCAGCTACCGCCGAGGCTGCAGAAGAAAAGAAGGAAGAAGAAAAAGGCGGCTACGATGAGCTCATCACCGACGAAGCAGTCACGGATGAGGGCCTGTTCACGGTGCATAAAGTAGACGACAAATACTACTTTGAGATTGACTCCAGCCTGCTGCAGCGGGAAATTCTGGTAGTCAGCCGCATTTCCGGCCACGTCAAAGGCCTGAACTTTGGCGGTGCCGGCATGAAGTCGCGGCCGCAACAGGTCATCCGCTGGGAGAAGCAGGACAACCACCTGCTGCTGCGCTCCGTATCCTACAACAGCGTAGCGAGCTTCGAAGACCCGATCTACGAATCGGTGCGCAACAATAATTTTGAACCTATCGTGGAGCGCTTCAAAGTGGAAGCCATCTCTCCCGACAGCAATGCCTATGTGATTGATGTGAGCAAATTTTTCACCTCCGATGTCCCGATGATTGGCCCGCTGTCCAGCGAGCAGCAAAAGCGCTTTAAGATCAAAGGCATGGACAAGGAGCGCAGCTTTATCAAGCAAGTCAACGCCTATCCTTCCAATGTGGAGGTCCGCCATGTCCTCACCTTCAAGGGAGACGAGCTGCCGGATAACCAGATTACGCAGACACTGTCTATCGAGATGAACCAGTCTTTCATCGAGCTGCCGGAAAACCCCTGGCAGCCCCGCTACTACGATGACCGCGTAGGGTACTTTAGCCTGCGGCAAATCGACTACAGCGCCGACGAGCAGAAGGCAGCTACCAAGCGCTACATCACCCGCTGGCGGCTGGAGCCGAAAGACATGGAAGCTTACAAGCGCGGCGAGCTGGTAGAGCCGGTCAAGCCAATCGTATACTACATTGACCCCGCTACGCCGGAAAAATGGCGCCCTTACATCAAGCAGGGCGTAGACGACTGGCGGGAAGCATTCGAGGCGGCAGGTTTCAAGAATGCCATCATGGCTAAGGACCCGCCCAGCAAGGAGGAAGACCCGGAATGGAGCCCGGAGGACGTCCGCTACTCCGTGATCCGCTACGTTTCCACCGATATCCAGAATGCGATGGGCCCGCACGTGCACGATCCGCGTACCGGCGAAATCCTGGAAAGTGACATCATCTGGTACCACAACGTCATGAATCTGCTGCGCAACTGGTACCTCATTCAGACCGCAGCTGTTAACCCGGAGGCCCGGGACGTAAAGTTCGACGATGAAGTCATGGGCGAACTGATCCGCTTCGTCTCTGCCCACGAAGTAGGCCACACCCTCGGCCTGCCCCACAACATGGGCTCCAGCGTTGCCTACTCCATCGACTCCCTGCGCAGCCCGGGCTTTGTGCAGCGCATGGGCGTGGCACCGGCTATTATGGACTACGCCCGCTTCAATTACGTAGCCCAGCCGGAAGACGAAGGAGCAGGGCTGCACCCGAAGATTGGCCCGTACGATATCTGGTCTATTATCTACGGCTATAAGCTCGTGCCGGATGCGGAAAGCGCAGATGCAGAGCGCAGCACCCTTAACGACTGGATCAAAGAGCGTGCAGATAACCCGATTTACCGCTACGGCCAGCAGCAATACCGGGTTGTGGACCCCAGCGCACAAACCGAAGACCTGAGCGGTGAGCCGGTCCGTGCCAGCGACCTGGGCATTAAAAACCTGCAGCGCATCCTGCCGAAGCTCATCGAATGGACCGCCCGCGAAGGCGAGGACTACGATGACCTGGAAGAGCTGTACAAGCAGGTTGCCGGACAGTTCCGCCGCTATGTAGGCCATGTAACCAACAACGTAGGCGGCGTATACGAATACGACAAAACCTACGATCAGGAAGGGCCCGTATATGTGCATGTGCCGAAAGAGCGTCAGGCTTCCGCTGTCGACTTCCTGGACCGTCAGCTGTTCTCCACTCCGGAGTGGATGATTGACAAAGACATCATCTCCCGTGTCGGCTCCAGCGTAATCGTTGACCTGATCCGCGGGCTGCAGGAATACGGCCTCAATCTGTTGTTTGAGGAGAAGCGCCTGAACCGTGTAATGGAAAACGAAGCACTGAACAATGAGGAAGCCTACGCCATGAGCGAGCTTTTTGCGGATACCCGCCAGGCCGTTTTCACGGAACTGTACGAAGGCGGTGCAGTAGGCCCTTACCGCCGAAATCTGCAGCGTGCCTACATCGATAAAATGGGCGAACTGATGATGGCAAGCGGCGAGGATGCAGACTACAGCGACATCAAAGCGATGGCACGTATGACGCTTACGCAGCTTCAGGACAGCATGGAAAACAGCAAAATAAAAGATACGCTGACGAAGGCGCACTACGAAGACCTGCAGGCCCGCATTGAAGATATCCGGGAAGGCAAAACCGGCAAATCCTCCGGCAATGGCTCTCCCAGCCTTCAACTGAACCACTGGGATGGCTGCTGGCATGAATAACCCGGCCACACCTCGGTGACCGCCCCTGCTATCAGGAGGCCGGTGCTTCCGGGCATTTTCCAAATTACTGAAAAGCGCGCCCCTTCGGCTGATTTTGCCGAGGGGG